>NZ_CEYNSH010000017.1:0-15354 GCF_982872775.1 Psychrosphaera sp.
CTATAATTGTTTTACCAATATTGATGCTAAATACAAGCTGGGCCTTTTTGTCAACGGTAACACTCGGCCCGTGGCTCGCCATCATTACCCTCGGCTCCTTATGTACAGGAGTCGCCTACCTTATCTTTTATCGTTTGGTCGAACACACCAGCGCAACAACCGCAATGTCAGTCACTTACCTGGTGCCGATTTTCGGTGTTTTGTTTGGCAGTGTGTTTTTATCAGAGCCCTTATACCTAAATATGTTGTTTGGCGGAATAATGATTTTGGTTGGTGTAATGCTAACTACTGGATTATTAAAAAGAAAAAACAAGGCCTAGTTTCCAACCAATTTGCGTATAAAAATAATTCACAATTTGTTCATATTTTTTTCATTTTTTATCTTTACATTGTCCCCGGTTGTGATAAAAACATCGTAAGCATTTTGGGTGTTAATTGTACTTTCACCCATCATCCTTATGAAAATAATAATTACACATTAAGGGGGCCAATATGGAAGGGCTAGCTGAGTTATTTGAAGCGAACACTACGCAAGAAACGCCAAAACGCGGTAAACGTGGTTCTAAACGCAAATGGCGAGAGATTGAATCAATCAAAGACAAATATCGGTTAAGGAACGAACTGAAAGACATAGATGCATCACTAGACTATGATCTAGCTGACTTGGACTTTTAAAGCCAAGTAGCTCAGGCAATAACCTGAGCGCAACAATCAACGCTGAATCAGGCTTTGATGAGTCTAGTCGTCACACCAAAGCCTTTTATCAATTAGCTTAATCGCCAATCTATTGGTGCTTTACCTGCTTTTGATAATAATTCGTTGGTCGTTTTAAAATGCTCATTACCAAAAAAACCGCGTCGTGCTGACAACGGGGATGGATGGGCACTCTTCAAAATATGATGGCGCTTTTCGTCTATCAAGAATATCTTTTTCTGTGCAAAAGCCCCCCACAATAAAAACACTACCCCTTCGCATTGCTCACTAACATACTTGATTGCTGCATCTGTAAAAGTTTGCCAACCAAGCCTTTGATGGATGTTTGGGTTTGCATCTTCAACCGTTAGAGTAGCATTGAGCAACAGTACTCCTTGTTTGGCCCATTGCGTCAAGTCACCGTGCTCGGGCGCTTCAAAGTTCGGGTACTCAAGCGCTAATTCTTTAAACATATTTCTCAGTGATGGCGGTATTTTTTGACCGGGTAAAACAGAAAAGCTCAGCCCATGTGCTTGGCCTGGTCCATGATAAGGATCTTGACCTAAAATAACTACTTTTACGTCTTTAGGCTCAATAAGCTTAAAAGCATTAAATATGTCTACTCGAGGCGGGTAGATTACGGCACCTTGAGCTGCTTTTTTATTTAATGCCTCATCCAATTCGATAAAATAAGATTTTTGTGTTTCGCTCTTAAAAAAAGCCGACCAACCGCTATTCGATTCTAATTCATTTGTTTCACAAAACACTTTTTATAGACCCTTAGGTAAGCAATTATTCCGTAAGTCTACTAAGATATAGTCACGAATTAAAATAAAACTATTTTTATCAATTCTTTAGTTGTTAATTTGTTTTGAAATTACAATCAGATACACTAAAGCATAAATTTCGCATAACACTATGATTTTATGCGTCTGTTAAAAAAATATAGTCCGTAGGTACTTGATTGCATGAAGCACAGTAATAGCATTTCAAAACGATTACTTTTTAGTGTTCTATCCGTCTATTTTGTTTTGACGTTTTTGGTCACCTGCGTTCAGATTGTCGCTGAATATCGCAATACGAAAAGCTACATCAGCAACGAGTTGCAAACTCTGGAAAATACATTCTCAGCAAGCCTTACAAGAGCCATATGGGAACTTAATACTGCCCAAGTCGTGTCTATTTCTGAAGGCCTGATTGCAATACCTATGATAGAGGGCATCGTCATACGTGATGACACTGGTGCTTTACTTACCCAAAAGGGCGTTGTTCCAAAACAAGCAGAATATACGTCGGAGCTTGCAAGTGAAGGAACATTTATTGAGACAGATGACTCATTATTTGGCTACCAATTCCCACTCATTTTTCAATTCTCAAATCGAAATACCTTGGTTGGGGATGTTCGCTTATATTCTTCTAGGGACGTTGTCGTTGACCGCATAATTTTGTCTATTTATTTTATGTTGGGCAGTGCACTTTTTAAAACGACGTTCTTAATCTTGTTATTTTTAATGGCTTTTAGGAAACACCTTACTGACCCACTTGAAGAGTTAGTAGAGCAAATTGAGAAGGTTGATTTAGATAATTTGGAAGACAGTTCCATCAACGTCAAGAAGATTGAGGGCTCTGAGCTGATCGTTATTCAAGAATCTTTTAATAAAATGATGGCGCGTTTTTGGGAGTCTCAAATAGAACTTAAACAGACTCAAAAAAAGCTGCTCAACAGCAACGACATGCTTGATCAACAAAACTTATTGCTAGAACAGGAAGTAGCGAAAAAAACAGCTAACTTGAGTCAAGCAATGATGGATTTGCAAAAGCAAAAATATCAATTAGAGACCAAGCAAAACGAACTTAAACAAGAAATAGAAAACCGTACACTGACAGAAACACGCCTTGTCGAACAAACTCATGAACTCGAACAAACCATCGAAAATTTGAGACTTGCCCACGGTAAATTAGTTGAATCTGAAAAGCTCGCAGCGCTAGGTGGACTTGTCGCCGGTATAACACACGATGTAAACACGCCTATAGGCGTCGGTGTTACCGCAGCCAGTGTGTTAGCAGAGCGCTTAAAAACAATTGACACTAAACTTCACAATCAGTCACTTAGTGCTGCAGATATGAAAAACTTTTTGGCTGAGAGTAATCAAAGTGTTGAGTTGTTACTGAATAACCTACAACGTGCCAGCGAATTAATCGCGAGCTTCAAACAAATTGCCGTCGATCAAGCAAGTGAAGCCAACCGTCAGATAAACATCAAAGACTATTTGCAAGAAATCGTTATTTCATTAAAACCCGAACTTAAAAAGGCCAATCACTGTGTAAACATAAATTGTCCTGATGATTTAGTCATTGAGCTACCAGCCGGTGCCGTCTCTCAAGTATTTACCAACTTTATTATTAACAGTGTTATCCATGGTTTTGTTGACATTCGAGAGGGCCAAATAAATATCACTGTCGAGGATAAAGTAGACCTCATTGAAATTGAATATTCTGATAACGGCAAAGGCGTCTCTGAAGACGAACTGGCTTTATTATTTGAACCATTCTACACGACACGTCGTGATAATGGCGGCTCTGGCCTCGGCACTAACATCGCTTACAACTTGGTTAAACAGACACTGAAAGGCGAAATCACCGCCACGAGTAAAGTAGGGGAAGGTCTGACTTACCGAATCAAAATCCCCAAAATATTTAACTAATTTTGCTTATTAACGGGTGTTAAAAATTGTCGGTTTGTTATTATCAGCGACCCGACAATTAAGAGAAATGCAGTATGTGGTTTAATAACGCGTTAATTTACAAATTCACCAAACCTTTTGACTTAACCGCCGAACAAATAACAGAACAGCTTCAAGAACATGTGTTTAGACCATGTGGCAGTCAGGATCAAATGAAACAAGGTTGGGTTCCGGCTATTCCTGGTACAGAAGCGTTATTACATGCCGCCAACACCTGCTTTTTAATCAGCTTAAAAACCGAAGAAAAAATCTTACCAACCGCCGTTATCAAAGAAGCGCTTGAAGAGAAAGTCCAACTGATTCAACACGAACGAGGCCAAAAAGTAGGTAAAAAAGAGCAGCAATCTTTGAAAGAAGAAATTGTTCAACAACTACTTCCAAAGGCCTTTACCAAAAGCAGTCGTTTGTACGCATATATAGATGTACGCAATCAATGGATTGTCGTTAATTCAAGTAGTGCCAATAAAGCAGAAGCACTTTTGGCGTTACTAAGACAATGTCTAGGTTCTCTACCCATTTTGCCACACAAGCCAGAACAAGACTTGATGATTGCCATGACAAAATGGGTAAAAGAAGATCAATTACCTTCGCCATTTTTGTTTGCCAGTGACATCGAACTTAAAGCATTAGATGAAGAAGGCGCATCAGCAAAGCTTAAAAACCACGACGTGACTGAAGATGAAGTGCAGTTACATATTAGTAATGGTAAATATGTTCACAAGCTAGGATTAGTGTGGGATGAAAAAGCCAAGTTTGTTATTAACGAAGAAGCCGCTTTAAAACAGATTAAGTTTTTGGACATCGTTAAAGAGCAGACAGACGATGTGCCAAACGATGATAAATTAGCCAAGTTTGACGCCGACTTTGCCCTTATGACTGGCGAACTCAATAACCTAATTATTGACTTAACCCGCGTTTGGAATAGCGAAGCTGAATAAAGCAATGCTGCCTGTAATAGTAAAATGTTAAATTCAGGCTTTTTTAAAGTATTTCATTGAAAGGCAGGTCTTTAGAAACAAAAAAAGAGCTTTAAAAGCTCTTTTTTTTGTTTCTGAATCTTTTATTTATCCGAAGCGCCTATCAGTTAACTTTCGTTTAGATAACCGCACAAACCCACACTGCTGTTTAAGCAAAGACTGTTTTGATATCACTCAAGGATTTGGCAAATTCATCTGATTTAAACAGCTCAGTGTCTTCAATTATACCCTTATCGATAAACTGTTGATATTTGTCTTCATCCGCCAGACCTTTGCCCAATACGTCATTATAAAAGGCGCCCATACGAACAAAATCGATATAGCTCACTTCTTTAGTTTGGTAGGCCAAGTCACTCCATTTTTCTGCTACTTCAATGAAGTCTCCGCTAAACTCCCATGAACGCATAATTGCGCCACCAAGTTTACCTGCCATACGTTTAATCGCTGTCTCTAAAAAGCTAGGGTTAGCAAACACTTCTTCATGCCGCTCGGCTTCTGTCAAAATAGGGAGTACACCTATGCTGTGAACCAATGCCGCAAGTGTCAGCGTGTCAATGTTGAGTGATGTATGACGATTACTCTTGGACCAATGCTGCATCACCGCCATTGAGGCACAAGCGACTGAGACCGTCATTTCCCAGCTCTTATTCATGTAGTCACGAACTAACTCATTCTTAGAAACAAAAAGCTGTTCCATTGCAATCGCTGTGGCGATATTCTTAATTTGACGAAGTCCAATCCTAGTTACCGCCTGATTTAGAGATTCAACTTTGACTGAGCGGCCCATAAACGCACTGTTAGCGACTTTAACTAACCTTGCTGATAATGCAGGGTCTTGCGCAATGACCTCTGCCATCATATTAAGATTTACATCTGGGTCGTCCGCTGCTTCACGAATTTTAATGGCTATCTCTGGCAAAGTAGGAAGAACTAAAGAGTCGCTTTGAATTTTTTCGACAAGTATGGTCAGTAAGGCGTTTTCAGTTGACATAAAGAGTCCTATAAAATCACGAATTGTTGTTAGCTCACGTCGACTCAAGTGCCGACGCTATTCAACCCAAAAAAAGTAGCAGGATGATAAAGTGAATATTAGCTCAGTATTTTTATTTAGCCAGATCACAAACACTTAAAATGTCACTTTTTTTGATACGTAACAAACATTTATTTGTTTTTGTATGACTTAGCGTCATGCGCGGTTTTGAGCATAGTCCGGCTTTCTGCCAGAAACGTTTGGGACTTATCACCAAACCAAATTGCAACTTCATCAAATTCGTTTTTAAAGGCAATTTTGTCATCTTCAACTAAATCATTAATCGCAAATTGTAGTTCAGTTAGGAAGTCCGCACTGAGCTGTTTGATGTCTTTGGCGTTGTAAATAATGTCTGCGTACAACTGAGAATTCTGTGCAAACAATCGGCCAGTCATGGCTAATTCTAATCGGTAAATAGGAGAACTTAGGCGAAGTAGTTGCTCAAGGTCTGGATTCTGCTTTGCCAAAAAGCGACCGTAAACATAGGTCGTAAAATGTCGCATCGCCTGGATAAGCTCCATGCTTTTGTCATGTTGCTCAGCTTGGTCAACTTCTAATATAGCGCCCCAAAGTGCTAGTTGATCAATAAGCCATTGATACGCTAATGGCTCACGGCCGTGACAGACGACAACAACCTGTTTAACAAAGTTGGGTACATCTGGACCAAACATCGGGTGTAAGCCGACCACAGGCCCTTGGTGCGCTTCTAGCATAGCATCTAGTGGCTCACCTTTAAGTGAAGTTAAATCTGCTAATACACAGTTTTTTGGTAACGGAGGAAGCTTTTTAATAACCTCTACCGTCGATTGAATTGGCACTGCCAACACCACCAAAGACGCTGTGGCTAATATAGCTTCAGCGTTTGGCCAATCGTCTTGCTCAATAATGTCGACGTCATAGCCTGATCGGGTGAACATATCAACAAAACGTCGACCCAATGCGCCGCGGCCACCAACAACCACAATCTTGGCATTGGGATTGAGACATCGGTAGGAATTATGCTGGCTTTGGTAAGACTCACGCATGATACGACGCAGCAAGTCCTCGATCAGGTCTGGATTAAGGGATAAACCTTCTGCCATCTTTCTGCGCTTACCAATCAATGATGCTTCACGTTCGGGATCATATATCGCCTTGCCAACCTGCTTTTTATATTCACCGACCTTAGCAGTAACGCTTTGGCGTTTGGCGAGCAGTTCAACTAATTGAGAGTCAATTTCATCGATTTCTTGGCGTAAGTGATCTAAAGACACGCGATCATCCTTTTAATAATTGATAAGTAGCTGACTTTGAAATTACGTTTTAACTCTAAATAAAGCAAGCGCATTTGTAACTTAGCCATCTTTATCTATTTGAATGCTGAAATTGTAGTCGAAAGCTTCTGTGACAGGAGAGGGAAATAGGTTTTATAAGGATTATAGAAACAAAAAAGGAGCACTATGTGCTCCTCTTTTTTCATCGAAGTTAACAAGAATACCTTGCGGTATATTACTTCTTGTTAGATAACTTCTCTTTGATACGTGCTGACTTACCAGAACGCTCACGCATGTAGTATAGTTTAGCGCGACGTACGTCACCACGACGTTTAACTTCGATGCTATCGATAATCGGGCTGTGCGTTTGGAATGTACGCTCAATACCTTCACCGTTAGAAATCTTACGAACTGTGAAAGAAGAGTGTAGACCACGGTTTTTCTTCGCTAATACGAAACCTTCAAACGCCTGAAGACGCTCTTTGTTGCCTTCTTTTACGCGTACTTTTACAACAACTGTGTCACCTGGCATAAATGCAGGAACATCAGACTTCATTTGCTCTTCTTCAAGAGCTTTAATGATGTTTTGACTAACTTTGCTCATTATATTCTCACTTTTCTAGGTTACACTGCATATCTAAACATTCTCAACGTTGTCGTGTTCCTGTTGGAACTCGTTCAACAATCGATTCTGTTCTTCAGTCAGAGCTAGATTGTTAATTAAATCAGGTCTTCGCAACCAGGTTCTGCCTAGTGACTGCTTTAAGCGCCACTGTCGGATTTTTTCGTGATTACCGCTAAGTAACACGTCTGGCACCCGTTGGCCTGCCAGTACTTCAGGTCTTGTGTAATGTGGACAATCAAGTAAACCGTCAGCGAATGAATCTTGTTCTGCAGATAACTTGTGACCAAGTACCCCAGGAATCATTCTTGACACTGCATCAATCAGCGTCATGGCCGGTAACTCACCACCACTTAGAACAAAATCTCCAATCGACCATTCTTCATCGACTTCCGATTGAATCACTCGTTCATCTATCCCTTCATAACGACCCGCGACCAGCACCAACTTTTTGTTTTGTGCTAGCTGTTTAACGCCTTGCTGGTCCAGCTTGCGACCTTGCGGAGATAAATAAATCACCTTCGCGCCCTCGCCTGCTGCTTCTTTGGCTGCGTGAATCGCATCCGTCAGCGGCTGCACCATCATCAACATTCCTGGACCACCACCGTAAGGGCGGTCATCCACTGTACTATGTCTGTCATGAGCAAAATCACGAGGATTCCACGCATTAAACTCGATAGTACCGTTTTTAATGGCTCGGCTGATTACGCCTTGTTGGGTAATCGCGTCAAACATTTCCGGAAAGAGTGAAATCACTCCTAACCACAACTGACAATTCATTGTCAGAATCCCGGATCCCAGTCCACCGTTATGGTGTTTTCTTCCTTATTGACTGAAAGAATTACATCGTCCTGAATATACGGAATTAAACGTTCTGATTTGTCGAATGCGTCTTTCGCGTTTGCATCAACAACCAATACGTCATTTGAACCCGTTTCCATAAGGCCAGATACTGTACCTAAGTCGTAACCTTTATCAGTCACTACTTGCATGCCTTTAAGGTCACGCCAGTAGAACTCATCGTCTGCCAATTCAGGCAGCTGGTCAGCGCGAACTGAAATTTCAGCGTGAAGCCAAGCTTCTGCATCGTTTCGAGTGTCCACACCATCGAACTTAGCGATAAGGCCTTTGTTGTGTCGGCGCCAATCGGTCACCTTCACTTGGTGTTGCTGTCCGTTATTGGTTACAAACCACGGACTATAATCGAAGATCCCTTCAGGGACTTCGGTAAAGGCGTTAACTTTGAACCAGCCTTTAATGCCATAACTGGCACCAATTTTACCGACTAGAATTAACTCGTCTGAATTATTTAACTGACTCATTTATAAACCTTTACTAATGTTGCTACATTAAGCCGCTTTCGCGTCTTTAATGATCTTTGCAACGCGGTCAGAAACCTGTGCACCTACACCAACCCAGTGTTCAATACGATCTAGGTCGATACGGATCTTTTCTTCTTGACCAGCTGCAATCGGGTTGAAGAAGCCAATTTTCTCAATGAAACGACCGTCACGTGAACGGCGGCTATCTGCAACTACGATTGAGTAGAATGGACGTTTTTTCGCGCCACCACGAGCTAAACGAATAGTTACCATAATTTCCTCAATTATTACTAATGGTTAAGGTGAACATTCACCACCCTTTTTAGACACCCTAAAAAAGGTCGCGCAATTGTACGGATCTGGTGAAAAATTTCAAGTTGAATTTGTAGTCAGCTAGATTTTAATCAGTAAACTGACCAACAAAAAAGGCCATCAACCGATGACCTTTCAATATTCTAGCAAAAGCATCACCAAAACGATGCTCCTGTTGCCTTACTTAAAGCTATTTTTATTTCAGACGCGGAAAACCACCAGGCATCTTAGGCATTCCGCCACCGCCCATGCCGCGCATCATCTTCATTAGACCGCCGCCTTTCATTTTTTTCATCATTTTTTGCATTTGGGTAAATTGTTTAAGCAAACGGTTCACGTCTTGAACCTGAGTACCACTACCCGCCGCAATACGACGTTTGCGAGAGCCTTTTAATAAATCTGGATGCGCACGCTCTTTTGGCGTCATTGAGTTAATGATGGCTTCCATTTGAATGAACTGCTTGTCGTTAACTTGACCTTTTACCGAGTCTGGAATTTTTCCCATACCAGGCATCTTGTCCATCAAGCTAGACATACCGCCCATGCTACGCATTTGAGTTAATTGATCACGGAAGTCTTCTAAATCAAAGCCTTTACCTTTCATTACCTTCTTGGCAACTTTCTCGGCCTTGTCTTTATCGATTTTAGATTCGATTTGCTCAACAAGTGACAATACGTCACCCATGCCTAAAATACGACTTGCAATACGTTCAGGGTGGAATGGGTCTAAGGCATCCGTCTTTTCGCCCATACCGATAAACTTAATCGGCTTACCAGTGATATGACGAATCGATAGCGCTGCACCACCACGTGCATCACCGTCCGCTTTGGTTAAGATAACGCCAGTCAGAGGTAGCGCTTCGTTAAAGGCTTTAGCGGTATTTGCGGCATCTTGACCTGTCATTGCATCAACAACAAATAAAGTCTCAACTGGGTTGATTGCTGCGTGAAGCTCTTTGATCTCGTCCATCATGGCTTCATCAATCGCTAAACGACCGGCCGTATCGACTAGAAGAACATCAAAAAACTTTTTCTTGGCGTGTTCAATAGCACCATTAACAATATCGATAGGCTTTTGATCAACGCTACTTGGGAAAAACTCTACTTCAACTTCACTTGCCAAAGTCTCTAGCTGCTTAATCGCCGCAGGACGGTATACGTCAGCAGAAACAACTAAAACTGACTTTTTCTTTTTCTCTTTTAAAAATTTAGCAAGTTTACCAACAGAGGTCGTTTTACCCGCACCTTGCAGACCTGCCATCATCACAACCGCAGGTGGTTGTGCTGCTAGATTTAAATCTTCGTTTTTGTCGCCCATGGCTTTTTCAAGCTCACTTTGAACGATTTTAACGAACACTTGCCCCGGCGTTAGGCTTTTACCTACTTCTTCACCGACTGCACGCTCTTTAACTGCTTTTACAAACTCACGTACGACAGGAAGTGCGACGTCAGCTTCAAGTAACGCCATTCTGACTTCGCGGAGCGTGTCTTTAATATTGTCTTCCGTTAGGCGGCCACGACCACTGATTTTTTTCAGTGATTCGGATAAACGATCGGATAAATTGCTAAACATGAATGTTCACTGCTCTTTATTTATTGGGCTAGTGTCAAAACCATCAACACTGCACGAATGTAAATTTACGATAATACCTCTGATTATATACGTCTGCGCTTTTAAAATATAGCGGTGAAAATGCTAGTTTAATAAGAACGTACGAGTAGGCTCGTGCGCTCGTTATCTTTGTGTGTTGTAGCGCTAGTCTATAAGTCAGAATCGTGTTATTTTTCAGACTCATTATAACAATGACTCGAATATTAAAAAGGAACAACAGGTGAGCGTCATTTTTATTGGTTTATTGCTTTGTCTGGCTGGCTTTCTATTAAGCGCTGTATTTTGTGCGCGCTCGATTTATACGCATGCCCAAAACCAAGCCAAAATTATTTTACCTGCTGCCGTCATTGCAACGGCGCTTGAGTTAGTCGTTGCTAAGCAAGCTTTATATATTGATGATCAACTTACCCTGTCTTTGGCATCCATGTCATTGCTTGTTAGCGGTCTTATCAACGCGGTCATTTTATGGCGTTCAATAAAACAATTTAATCCAATGATGGTCTTAGTTACCACTGCATTTGCTGCACTGCTTTCTTTGTTTTTGGTCATCACCCCTCAAAACTCAGCGCTTTATCACAGTGCAATCATAACGACTTCGCTCCCTATGCTAGTTCATATTGTGTTGTCGGTTGCTGCATATTGTATTTTGGTTATTGCTTCTTTGTACGCTCTGCAATTTCATTACATTGATACCAAACTCAAAACCAAAACCTTATCGCTCAACAGCTATTTACCACCATTAAATGTGGTCGAAAACCAGCACTTTAAATTGATGAGTTTAGGTGTTTTGTTACTTACCGCAGCCTTAATCACCGGCTTTGCGTTTTTAGAAAGCATGTGGGCAAAAGACTATGCTCACAAAACTATATTGTCTTTGGTCGCATGGGTCATTTTTGTCTCTCTAACGTTAGGCCACAAAATCTATGGTTGGCGTGGACATAAAAGTGCAATTATCACCATCATTGGTGCTATTATTTTGTCATTGGGTTACTTCGGTAGTCGTTTTGTAAGAGAGATACTCTTAAGTTAAGTCTTGGACTTGACGTATTTTACAAACAAATGAATGATAGATTTCGTTAACACCATACTTTTATTATTATTTTTTAAATAGGAACCATTTACTTGGACGACATATCAACGGGCTCCCTCTTTATCGCCCTGGCTGTACTTATTTTAATTTCTGCCTACTTCTCTAGTTCTGAAACCGGTTTAATGGCGATCAACAAATATCGCCTCAAACATTTAGAAAATGAAGGCCACAAAGGCGCCATTCGAGTGTCCAAACTAATGGACCGTCCAGACAGAATGATAGGTCTAATCCTTATAGGTAATAACCTCGTCAACATCGCTGCATCGGCTATCGCCACTATCATAGGTCAACGATTATATGGTGATTTGGGTATTGCTATAGCCGGTTTGTTTTTGACTTTTATCATTCTTATATTCGCAGAAGTTACGCCAAAAACACTCGCGGCACTTCATCCAGAGCGTGTCGCCTTTCCTAGCTCATGGCTACTGAACATATTAATGAAGATATTCTACCCGTTTGTAATTCTGGTGAACTTCATTACCAATGGCCTGTTAGTGTTATTAAAAGTCAGTGCCAAAGACCGCGAAGAACATAGCCTGAGTACCGAAGAGCTCCGTACGGTTGTAAACGAATCAAGTAGCTTGTTACAAGACAAACAACAAAACATGTTGGTCAACTTACTCGATATCGAAAACATTAAAGTTGAAGATATCATGGTCCCTCGCAACGAAATATTTGCTTTAGATATCAACAGTGAGTGGAAAGACATTCAACGTGCGTTAGCCAATGCACAACATACTCGCTTATTGTTGTACCGAGACAATATCGATGATGCTGTTGGCTTTATTCACGTTCGCGACGCGTTGCGCTTATTGGCTAAAGATGACTTCTGTAAAAACTCTCTATTACGAGCAGTACGAGAAATCTACTTTACGCCTGAAGGCACCTCGATTTTTATCTTGATGCAAAAACTACAGCAAAACAAAGAACGTATCGGCTTGGTTGTTGATGAATACGGCGACATCCAAGGTCTCTTCACTCTAGAAGACATACTTGAAGAAATCGTTGGTGACTTCACAACAGGCATGGCGGTGTACACCAGCGATGAAGTCGAAGAATTAAAAGACGGTACTTATGTCATCGAAGGTGGCGCCAACATCCGCGAAATCAACAAAGAGATGGATTGGGATTTGCCTACTGACGGACCTAAGACCTTAAATGGTTTGGTTTTGGAATACATGGAAGACATCCCGGAGGAAGGTATTTCGATTCCTATGGATGACTACACCATCGAAATTGTTGATGTGACTGATAACAAGGTCGCAAAAGTTAGGGTTATACCGCCAGAGACTGAATAACCAAAAAGAAAAGCAGCCAAGGCTGCTTTTTTAATGACTGTCGCCCAGTAATGACGATGAAATACTAAAATTAACGAACTGTCTTTTCGCCACGCCCTAATCCAATAACACCAGTTCTTGCAGTCTCTACGATATTAAACACTTGTGAAATAGTCGTAATAAACGCATCGAGTTTTTCACCATCACCGACCATTTGGACGGTATAAGTCGATGGTGTGACATCCACTATGTGAGCTCTGAAAATATCGGCGGTGCGCTTGAGCTCATCACGTTGTGCCGGAGAAACGGCTTTGACTTTAATCAACATTAACTCTCTTTCTACGTGCGACTGTTCTGTGAGTTCAAAGACTTTTAGTACATCAATGATCTTATTGAGCTGCTTGCTGATCTGCTCGGCAATATGACTATCCCCCGAGGTCACAACGGTTAGGCGTGACAATGAAATATCTTCCGTTGGTGCCACGGTTAAGCTATCAATATTAAAACTGCGCTGCGAGAACAATCCCACCACTCTCGATAACGCACCTGGTTGGTTTTCTATGATAAGTGAGATGATACGCTTCATGCTTTCACTCCTTTATCTAGCCACATTTCGTTGACTGCACCGCCTTTTATTTGCATTGGATACACGTGCTCTTGTTCATCGACACATACATTGATAAATACCAGTCGGTCAGAAAGCGCTAATGCTTCTGCTAACTTTTCCTTTAGGTTGTCATTATGATCTATAGTGACACCAACATGACCGTAAGCCTCTGCAAGCTTGGTAAAATCAGGCAAAGACTCCATATAAGAATGAGAGTGACGCCCCTGGTAAATCATATCCTGCCACTGTCTCACCATGCCAAGAGATGAATTGTTTAACAATACGATTTTGACTGGAATACCGTATTGCAAACACGTCGACAACTCTTGAATATTCATTTGGATAGAACCATCACCACTGACACAAATCACCTGAGCATCTGGGTACGCTAACTTGACGCCCATTGCGGCCGGAAAGCCAAACCCCATCGTGCCTGCGCCACCAGAGTTAATCCAACGACGTGGTCTATCAAAGGTGTAATACTGAGCGGCAAACATTTGGTGTTGACCAACATCAGAACAAATGTAGGCATCGCCATTGGTGACTTCATACAGGGCTTCAATTACCGCTTGAGGTTTTAATTGGCCTGTACTCGCTTCATTGTGCTGGGTTTCATAACTTAACGAATCTCGCTGTCGCCAGGTTTCTATATCATCCCACCAGCGGCCTTGAGCTTGAAAATCAGGCTCGTATTCGACCTGTTTTAACTTGTCGAGCAATTGCCCCGTTACCAAACGTAAATCGCCAACAATTGGAATATGAGCATTGATGATTTTTGAAATCGTTGCCGGGTCAACATCGACGTGGATGATCAATGCGTTGGGACAAAACTTCTCAATTTTGTTTGTGACCCTGTCATCAAACCGAGCACCTAACGCCAAAATCACATCGGCATGGCCCATTGCACTGTTTGCCTCAAAGGTACCGTGCATTCCCAACATACCCACGTATTGTTTGTGCGTGCCAGGAAAGCCACCTAGCCCCATGAGGGTATTGGTCACTGGTGCATTTAGTAACTCAGCGATTTCAATAAGCTGCTCTGATGCGTCTGCGGTGACGATGCCACCACCAGTGTAAATCACTGGACGTTTGGCCGAAATCAGGTGATTAACCGCTTTGTTAATCTGTTTTTGATGGCCTTTTTGGGTTGGTTTATACGAGCGCATTTCGATGTTTTTTGGCAGCTCAAAATCATACAAAGGCGTGTCGTGAACCAAGTCTTTTGGAATATCGACCACAACAGGGCCCGGACGACCTGTCGTCGCAATATAAAAAGCTTTGGCAATGTACTCTGGAATATCTTCGGTTTTGAGACACAAAAAACTATGCTTAACGATAGGTCGTGAGCAACCAATCATATCTGTTTCTTGAAAGGCATCCTGACCAATGACCGAACTGGGTACCTGACCCGAAATCACGACCATAGGAATCGAGTCCATATAAGCCGTTGCGATACCTGTAAGAGCATTCGTTGCTCCTGGTCCTGATGTCACCAATACGACGCCTGGCTTACCCGTCGCTCGGGCGTAGCCATCGGCTGCATGTGTCGCAGCTTGTTCATGACGGACCAAAATGTGTTTAATTTCAGGCTCTTGATATAACGCATCGTAAATATCCAATACTGCGCCACCCGGATAACCAAACAAAAGTTCGGTGCCGAGCTCTTTGAGTGATTGGATCACCATTTGTGCGCCAGTCAGCCTGTGCTTTTCCGTCATCATTGTTCCCACTCTTATTCCACTGTTTTTGTTTGTGTTTTATTCGAGACTTATTTTAAAAACAAATCAAAAATTGGGTTGTCGGTTTCATCAAACC
>NZ_CEYNSH010000017.1:15454-20949 GCF_982872775.1 Psychrosphaera sp.
TTCGAGACTTATTTTAAAAACAAATCAAAAATTGGGTTGTCGGTTTCATCAAACCAAACAAATCCAATTTCGTTAAAATGCTGATGCAGTGCATCAATGTCGCCATTATGCTTCTCATCATCACAGGCAAAGCCGCATAACACTTGCCCTATCGCCGCGCCATGATTGCGATAGTGAAACAAGGTAATGTTCCAGCCATTGCCTAAGGTCTTCAAAAATTTACTCAGGGCGCCGACGTGCTCTGGAAACTCAAAGCGATAAAGACGTTCATTGAACTTTTCACTTAACTTGCCACCAATGACATGCCGACCGTGTACCTTAGCCAACTCATTATTTGATAAATCTGTGTACTCAAACCCGTTCTCATGTAACCGTTCAAATACAGCTATGCGTTCTTGTTGGGCGTTTCTGAGTTTTATGCCAACAAAAATCTCTGCATGAGACACATCACTTTGAAATCGATAATTAAATTCTGTAATAGCCACCGGGCCTAACGACTGACAAAAATTAAAAAAGCTACCTTTTTGCTCTGGAATTTTAACCGCCAATAGCGCTTCTTTTTGCTCACCCAATTCCGTGCGCTCCGAGACGTATCGCAACGAATTAAAGTTAAGGTTTGCTCCCGAACAGACTGCCGTCACTTTTAATTTGGACGTGTCTTGGTTTTCGGCCTGATTGGATAGCCACTTTTTCAGTCCAGCTAATGCCAATGCGCCTGACGGCTCAACGCATACTCGAACATCATCAAAGACGTCTTTTATCGCGCTACAAATTTCATCCGAGTTAACAGTAATGCACTCATCTACATAATTTGATGCGACCGCATAGCTGGTGCTACCGACTTTTTTCACCGCCGTGCCATCGGCAAAACCACCGACATAAGGTAATTCAATTGGAGAACCGTGTTCCCAAGCGGCCTTAAAAGACGCCGCGTTCTCGTCCTCAACAGCAATCACTTTAATATGTGGCGCAAGCTGTTTGATGTAAAACGCCATTCCAGCAAGCAAACCACCGCCACCAACCGGAATAAATACACAATCAAGTTGTGAGGCTTGTTCAAGTAGTTCTTTGGCAACCGTGCCCTGTCCGGTTATGACATCGATATCATCAAATGGCGGAACAAATACCGTAGGGCACTTAGCTTTGTTCACTAATTCTCGGGCATAGGCGTTTGCTTCATCAAAGTTCTCACCGTACAAAATCGCTTCACCACCAAAGTGCGCCACGGCATCCACTTTGATACTGGGTGTGGTGATAGGCATCACGATTTTGGCGTTCATGCCCTGCGTACTTGCAGAAAGTGCAACACCTTGAGCGTGATTGCCCGCTGATGCGGTAATAATTTCTGTGTCGGTTCCAAGCTGGCGAGCCACTTTTTTTATCTTGTTGTGGGCGCCTCTAATTTTAAAAGAAAACACCTTTTGAAGATCTTCTCTTTTGAGTAAGACCTCACAACCCAATCGCGAGGACAGCTTCGACATTTTAGTCAGCGGTGTATGCTCAACAATGTCGTAAATAGGCGCAACGAGAATATCTTTAAACAGAGAATTGGGATCAAAACTACTCGCATCCATTATTCGATTTTCCGTCCTGCGTTAGGTTAATAATTGTTTGTCTCTGACTGCACCTTGGTCTGCACTTGTTGCAAAAGCGGCATAAGCCTTTAATGCAAAACTAACAGGGCGCTGTCGGTCAACAGGTTGCCACTTTGTCTTATTATTACGACGTTCGAGTAACTCAGTTTCCGCTACTTTAAGTTCGATGCTTCGGTTAGGAATATCAATGGCAATGACATCACCGTTTTCCACCAGCCCTATCGCTCCTTTATTTGCAGCCTCTGGAGAGACATGACCAATAGACAATCCCGATGTTCCACCTGAGAAACGGCCATCTGTGATCAGTGCACATTTAGTCCCGAGTCCCATGGACTTTAAATAACTCGTCGGGTACAACATTTCTTGCATACCCGGTCCGCCTTTTGGCCCTTCATAACGAATAACCACCACATCACCAGCTTTGACGACACCGTTTAAGATTCCGTCAACTGCGTCATCCTGACTTTCAAATACTCGAGCTTTGCCAACAAAAGTTAAATTTTCTTCGGCTACACCTGCGGTTTTTACGATACAGCCTTTAGGTGCCAAATTACCTTGTAACATGGCCAGCCCACCGTCTTGGCTATAAGCATTTTGTTGGCTTCGAACACAGCCTTTAGCTCGATCATCATCTAACGTTGGCCAATAGCAGTTTTGACTGAATGCTTTGGTCGTTGCTATTCCAGCCGGGCCTGCTCGATAAAACTCTTTGGTCGACTCTTCTGTACTTTGTTTGATGTCCCATTTGGCTAGTACATCTTTAAGTGTTCCGCAGATATGGTTAACACTGTCATCAATCAAATTGGCTCGTTGCAACTCACCCAGAATCGCCATGACGCCACCGGCTCGATGCACATCTTCCATGTGATAGTCTTTGCCCGCTGGCGCAACTCGGCACAAATAAGGAACCTGGCGAGACAAGGCATCAATATCTTCCATGCTAAAGTCGACTTCTCCCTCATGTGCGGCGGCTAACAAATGCAAAACCGTATTACTCGAGCCACCCATTGCTATATCTAAGCACATTGCATTACTAAAGGCTTGGCGGTTGGCTATATTTCTCGGTAATACTGAATAGTCATCCTCTTTATAATGACGTTCACACAACTCAACGATTTTGCGACCCGCTTCTTCAAAGAGGTTTTTGCGAAGTTGATGTGTCGCTAACATCGAGCCATTACCTGGCAAACCTAACCCCAACGCTTCAACCAAACAGTTCATTGAGTTGGCGGTAAACATACCCGAACAAGAGCCGCAAGTTGGACAAGCAGAACGTTCGATTTGCTTGACCGTTTCATCATCCACACTCGGATCAGCAGCCTGTACCATGGCGTCAACCAAGTCTAATTTAATGAGTTGCTCCGAAAGCTTTGTCTTACCGGCTTCCATTGGTCCACCCGAAACAAACACCACTGGAATATTGAGTCTCAATGCCGCCATTAACATACCTGGAGTGATCTTGTCGCAATTTGAAATACACACCATGGCATCGACACAGTGGGCGTTCACCATGTACTCAACCGAGTCAGCAATAAGCTCTCTTGATGGTAAACTATACAACATTCCACCGTGGCCCATAGCGATTCCATCGTCGACTGCAATCGTATTAAATTCTTTGGCAATGGCGCCGGCTTCTTCAATTTGCTCAGCGACAAGTTGCCCGACAGGCTGCAAATGCACATGACCTGGAACAAACTGAGTAAATGAGTTCACCACCGCAATAATAGGTTTACCAAAGTCTTGTTCTTTCACTCCGGTTGCACGCCACAACGCTCTGGCACCTGCCATATTTCTACCGTGTGTACTGGTGGCCGATCTCAATTTAGGCATAACGTCTTCTCACCTTTAACTTCTTACATCTAGTCTTAACTTTCTGACAACTAGCCTTTTTCATCTAGCTAATGGCTTTCATGTTGGTCATATAGCGACGTAACGTCTGGCCAACTTGTTCAACAGGGTGTTGGCGAATCGCTTGATTGACAGCTACTAGCGTTTGATTATCAATATCAGCCGTTTCGTTTTCTAAGCCATGGCCAATATCTTTGGTGCTCAAAGTCGGCATTAATTTTTCTCGCAGTAGTGGAATTGCCGCATGACAAAATAGGTAATTGCCATATTCAGCAGTATCAGAAATCGTCACGTTCATTTCGTAAAGACGCTTGCGAGCGATGGTATTAGCGATAAGCGGCGTCTCATGTAACGACTCGTAGTAGGCAGACTCTGGCAAAATTCCTGAGGCCACCATGACATCAAACGCTAACTCCACACCAGCTTTGATCATGGCCACGACGAAAATACCGTGGTCAAAATACTCTTGTTCAGGCAGCGCGTCGTGTTGACTACTCGCACGTTCAAAGCCTGACTGCAGGGTTTCTTCTCGCCATGTCAGTAGGTTTTCATCATTGTTGGCCCAGTCTGCCATCATGGTTTTAGAAAATTCACCCGTGATGATGTCATCCATATGTTTTTCAAAAATTGGCGTGAGTAAGTCTTTGATTTGATCCGATAGCTCGACCGCGCGTAGTTTGGCCGGATTAGACAGGCGGTCCAACATGTGAGTCACGCCGCCTTGTTTCAGCGCTTCGGTGACCGTTTCTAACCCTTGTTGCAATAATTCGGCAGCGTAGGCATGATCAATGCCATTCTCGGCCATTTTTTCAAAACCCAAAATCGCCGCTGTCTGTAACATTCCGCACAAAATGGTTTGTTCACCCATCAAATCTGACTTAACTTCCGCCACAAAAGAGGACTCAAGAACACCTGCACGGTCACCGCCTGTAGCCGATGCCAATGCTTTTGCTTGCTCAAGACCATGGCCTTGAGGGTCATTTTCTGGGTGAACCGCGATTAAGGTTGGAACACCAAAACCACGTAAATATTCGTTGCGTACTTCTGAACCAGGACATTTGGGCGCACACATGATGACGGTGAGATCTGAGCGTATTTGTTTGCCTTCTTCAACGATATTAAAACCGTGGGAATACGCCAGTGTCGCGCCCTCTTTCATCAACGGCATCACTGCATCGACGGCGTTACTGTGCTGTTTATCCGGCGTTAAGTTGTAAACCAAATCGGCAGAGGGCACGAGTTGTTCAATCGTACCGACGTGAAAACCGTTACCAGCTGCGTTTTTGTAGGACTGGCGTTGCTCTTTAATTGCTTCTTCACGCAGGGCATAACTCACATCTAAGCCAGAGTCTCGCAAGTTCAGCCCTTGGTTTAGGCCTTGAGCGCCACAGCCTAAGATAACAATACTTCGACCAGACAAGGCTTCACAACCTTTGGCAAACTCTTCTCGGTCCATAAAACGGCATTTGCCTAATTGCGCCAACTTGTCTTTAAAACTCAACTGATTGAAATAATTACTCACGCGAACTCTCTGTAGATAGGTTTGAACGATAAATTGACTATAGGGGCTCGCCTTTATTACGTAAATTGATATAGTTGAAACAAGTTATTTCAAAATATGAAATACACTTTTAGGATAAAACAAGACGAAAATCTGGAGCCACCACTCAAACGCCTTATGGCTGGGGTCATAAACACAATGGACATCAAATCAATTCGCGTATTTGTCGATTTGGCAAAGCAACTGCACTTTTCCAAAACAGCCGAAAAGCACTTCATGAGTGCGCCGACTTTGAGCCGAGTCATTCAACGTCTAGAGCAGGAAATCGGGGCACCACTGTTTCAGCGTGATAACCGCAAAGTGACGTTAACGCCGGAAGGAAGGTTATTTTTGGATTATGCTCATGATGTGTTGCAAAGCTGGCAGGAGTTGCAGCAAAAGCTAAACCCAGATGCTGAAGGCCTAACTGGGGAAATTCGGATTTTTTGCTCAGTAACAGCTTCGTATAACTTCTTACCTCAGGTCATTGATACGTTTCGAAAAAAACACCC
>NZ_CEYNSH010000017.1:21049-60296 GCF_982872775.1 Psychrosphaera sp.
AAACACAACCGAAAGAGCGAGGCGCACAATGAGCGACAACGGACAGGACAATCGAGTGATCATTTTTGATACGACACTGCGAGATGGGGAGCAAGCTCTCAGAGCTAGCCTCTCTCGTCGCGCCAAGCTCGAGCTCGCCCACGCGATTGCACGATTAAATGTGGATGTCATGGAAGTCGGCTTTCCAGTCTCTTCTCCTGAAGACTTCGCTTCAGTGCAAGACATAGCTCAAGCTGTAAAAGGACCGGTTATTTGTGGCCTTGCTCGAAGTGTTAAAGAGGACATCATTCAGTGTGCAAATGCCTTAAAAAGCGCCGAACAAGCCCGAATTCACACTTTTATCGCCACCTCGCCGATTCATTTAAAACACAAGCTAAAACTGAGTCTGGAGCAAGCTAAATATCGCGCAGTTGAATCGATAAAACTGGCGCGCCAGTATAGCGACGACGTTGAGTTTTCCTGTGAAGATGCCGCCCGAACCCCTATTGATGATTTGTGTTTTATGGTCGATGCCGCCATTGATGCAGGTGCAACGACCATAAACCTACCCGACACTGTGGGTTACACCACGCCGCAAGAATATTCGAATATGATCAGCCAGTTACGAAACAGGGTTAGTAATATCGACAAAGCGGTGTTGAGTGTTCATTGTCATAACGACTTAGGTCTAGCGGTAGCAAATAGCATGGCCGCCGTCCAAGCTGGCGCACGGCAAATTGAGTGTACCGTCAATGGCATCGGTGAGCGTGCAGGCAATTGCTCATTGGAAGAAGTGGCTATGATCATGGCGACCAGAAAGGATCTTTTCGGCCTGTCCACTGGCATAACAACACAGGAAATAAAACGCACCAGTCATATGGTTTCACAAATATGTAATATGCCAGTCCAGCCCAACAAGGCCATCGTTGGAGTCAA
Source organism: Psychrosphaera sp. (assembly GCF_982872775.1). Classification (NCBI taxonomy): domain Bacteria; kingdom Pseudomonadati; phylum Pseudomonadota; class Gammaproteobacteria; order Alteromonadales; family Pseudoalteromonadaceae; genus Psychrosphaera; species Psychrosphaera sp. Next base: position 21,965 of record NZ_CEYNSH010000017.1, read on the forward strand.
CGCATTTGCCCATAGCTCGGGTATTCATCAAGACGGTATTTTAAAGGCACAAAACACCTACGAGATCATGAAACCTTCTCAGGTCGGCATCAATACTAACGAGCTAAACCTAACTTCTCGTTCAGGACGTCATGTTATTGCTCATCGCCTGTTACAGCTTGGCTACCAAGCAAACGATTACGATTTAGAAGCCTTTTATCAGCAGTTTGTTGCCTTGGCCGACAAAAAAGGTACGGTTTACGACTACGATTTAGAAGCTTTGATGTATAACAACTTGCTAGAACAAGCAGACGATCATTATCAGTTGTCGTTTCTCAACACGACGACCACCAGCAATCAAGTCGCCACAGCAACGGTTACCCTGACTGTCGGAGGCGAATCTAGTACAGAAGCCGCCACCGGAAATGGCCCAGTAGAAGCCACTTATCAAGCCATAAACCGAATCACTGGCCAGCCACTAAACTTGGTCCACTATGCCTTGTCAGCAAAAGGCAAAGGTGAATCAGCGATTGGCCAAGTGGATATTGAAGTTGAATCAAAAGGCCGCCGATACCACGGTGCGGGTTTGGCCACCGACATCGTCAAAGCCTCCGCCAAAGCATATGTAAATGTGTTGAATTTATTACACAGAGCCCGTGCCGTTGCAGAGGTAAAGGTTAAAGTTAAGCACAACAAAGCCCAACCTAGCGTGAGCAAAATAACTGAGTCAGGCGTCAACAAGGAGGTAGCAAATCATGCCTAACTACAACATTGCCGTTTTATCCGGAGATGGTATCGGCCCTGAAATTATGTCAGCGTGCCTGACCGTATTGGATGCATGCCAACAGCGTTTTGATTTTACTTTAAATTACCAATTCGCCGATGTTGGCGGTATCGCCATCGATAATCATGGAACGGCTTTACCTGATTCGACATTGCAAACATGCGAAGCGGCAGAAGCCATACTGTTTGGGTCGGTAGGCGGTCCTAAATGGGCTGACTTACCGCCAGAACAACAACCCGAACGCGGTGCCCTTTTGCCACTTAGAAAACATTTCGAGTTGTTTTGTAATTTACGTCCCGCCAAGCTTGTACAAGCACTCACTTCTTCCTGTCCGCTGCGCGCTGACATTGCGAGTGAAGGCTTTGATATTATGGTCATAAGAGAGCTGACTGGTGGCATTTACTTTGGCGACAAAGGCCGCAAAGAAAACAAAACCGAGAAAGGTAAAACCTTTGCCTTCGACACGCAAACTTACTCTAAAGACGAAATCGAACGTATTACCCACCTCGCCTTTCAAGCCGCACGACAACGTAAAACAAAGAAGGTGACGTCGGTGGATAAAGCGAACGTTTTACAAACCAGCATGTTGTGGCGAGAAACCGTCATTGAGGTAAGCCAAGACTATCCTGAGGTCACCTTAGAACACATCTACATCGACAATGCGACGATGCAGCTCATTAAGGCCCCAAGCCAGTTTGATGTGTTGTTATGTGACAATTTATTTGGCGATATCTTGTCGGACGAATGCGCCATGATCACAGGCTCAATGGGCTTACTACCCTCTGCGAGTATCAACAAAAACAAATTCGGTTTGTACGAACCGGCCGGTGGCAGTGCCCCTGATATTGCGGGTAAAAACATAGCCAACCCTATCGCTCAAATTCTTTCTGCGGCAATGATGTTTAGATACAGCCTTGGTTTACCTGTGGTTGCTGATGCGATTGAGTTCGCAGTAGAAGAAGTGATCAAAGATGGCAAACTGACCCCAGACTTAGCCAACCAATACCCTCATTATTCCACCGACCAAGTCGGCAGCTTTATCGCACAAGGAGTGTCAAAATATGTCAGCAACATTATTTGAAAAAATTTGGCAACAGCATGTGGTTTCGCCGCTTAATGAGCACACCGACTTGTTGTTTATCGACCGTCACTTAGTACATGAAGTCACTTCACCACAGGCCTTTTCGGGGTTGAGAATAGCCAATCGAAAGGTCAAAGATCCAAAACGAACCATTGCGACCATGGACCACAATGTATCAACCTTGTCACGTGACTGGAATGCAGCGTCCGAGGTCGCCCAACACCAGCTCGCTGCATTGGCTGACAATTGCCAAGAGTTTGGTATTGAGCTGTATGATTTAAGCCATGACAATCAGGGAATTGTGCATGTTGTTGGTCCCGAACAGGGCTTTACACTACCCGGCTGTACCATTGTGTGCGGTGACTCACACACCTCGACACATGGCGCTTTTGGCGCGTTAGCTTTTGGTATCGGCACCTCAGAAGTCGAGCACGTATTGGCGACCCAAACCCTACCGCAAAAGAAAGCCAAAACTCTAAGAATAAACGTCTACAATCAGCCACATCCATCAGTCAGTGCCAAGGACATAGCCTTAGCGATTATCCAAAAAGTAGGAACCGCAGGCGGCACCGGTTTTGTCATTGAATATACAGGAGAAGCCATCACTAGCCTATCCATGGAAGGCCGCATGACGTTGTGTAACATGAGTATAGAAATGGGCGCCCGGGCAGGTCTTATTGCCCCGGATGAAACCACATTCAACTACCTTGAAGGTAGGCCTAATGCCCCACAGGGTGAAAATTGGCAACGCGCTGTTGAACATTGGCGATCGTTGGCTTCAGACCCTGACGCTTATTTCGACAAAGTCATCGAAATAGACGCAAAACAAATCAAGCCGATGTCAACGTGGGGAACCTCGCCAGAACAAGTCATTGCGATTGATGAATGTATTCCTAATCCCGACTTAGAGCCAAACCTAGTCAAAGCAGATGCCATGCGCCAGGCTTTAAAATACATGAACCTCGAGCCGGGAAGCCGCCTGTCTGATGTAAACATTGATGTCGTATTTATCGGTTCTTGTACCAATAGTCGGATTGAAGACTTGCGCTCAGCGGCACAAGTTTTAAAAGGTAAAACGGTCGCCAAAGACGTGACCGCGTTAATCGTTCCAGGTTCAGTTCCGGTTAAGAGGCAAGCTGAGTTGGAAGGACTTGATAAAGTATTTATCGAAGCAGGATGTGAATGGCGTGAACCGGGCTGTTCCATGTGTTTGGCGATGAATGATGACCGATTAGCACCAGGGCAACGCTGTGCATCGACTTCAAATCGAAACTTTGAGGGACGCCAAGGAAGCCAAGGCCGCACACACCTAATGTCACCTCAAATGGCAGCAACCGCCGCTATTACAGGTAAATTAGCAATAACTGATGCCGAACGCAGTGTTTAGGTTGGTACCCAAACGCCACGCCAAATAAGAATGGAGGAGAAAATAATGAGTAACCGCAGCCCAAAAACAAATGTTCAAGCAAATGACTATCCAAGCACGGATGAAAGCAACTATTTTCACATCGGCACTGCAATCCCATTAGACAAATCCAATGTCGATACAGACCAAATTATTCCAAAACAGTTTTTGACCTCTGTTTCACGCGATGGCTTTGGTGATGCCCTATTCTATGATTGGCGCTATGGACCGAACGCAGATAGCTTTGTTTTAAACCAACCGGTTTATCAAGGTGCAAGTATTTTGGTCACGCAAGATAACTTTGGTTGTGGCTCAAGTCGCGAACACGCTCCTTGGGCACTACAACAATATGGTTTTCAGGTCGTAATTGCTCCGAGTTTTGCCGATATCTTTTACAGTAACTGCGTAAATAACCAATTACTGCCCATCACGCTTTCAAATCAAGATATCCAAGAGTTAATCGGTTTGGTCAGTGTTCACAATAATTCTGATTCAATCAAAAATATTCCAGCTAAAGCGGTAAGTTTGGGAATTGATTTAAAAAATCAGCGAGTTGAAGTGCTGCATAGACAACTAAATGGACAGGTAAATAAGCAAGTAAATGGACGAGCGAACACACAAGTGCATGAACAAACGAGTACAAGAGCTCAGCAAGTGTGGGCGTTTGACATACCAGAAGATGTGAAGCACAGGTTATTGAGTGGGCTTGATTTTATTGATGTGAGTTTGCAATATGAACAACAGATCAATGAGTTTGAACAGCACCGTTCGACTCAACAACCTTGGTTATAGCGAATACTCATGTACGCAAATCCATTAAAGAACTTTTACATTCCAGAGCAGCAATCAATTTATTTGCTGTCGACGAACGATTCAAAAAAGTTACGTCAATGGATAGGTATTTGTGAAAAACAATTAAACAAACTCGGTTACGATCAAGTCGAATTACTTGGTTCGGGTGCGTACGGTTTTGCCTTTAAAGGTGAAGACGAAAAAGGCCATCACAAAGTCTTTAAGTTCTCTCGGATCACCCTGCCTCCATCCGTTCGAGAACGATTGCGCGAAGAAGCCGAAATGATGAGCTATTTGTCTCACCCACTCATTCCTCGCTTTCATCAATTTGTGATTAATCGTGCCCAAGGGATCATCGAAATGGACCGCGGTATTGGCATGGACTTGGAGCAGTACTCTCTTAAACACGGCAAACTTTCCCCGCGCCAAATCATTGATATCGCCGCTCAACTTGCTGACATTTTGAAATATTTACGTAGCGTCCGAATTGGGAATAAAGCAAGGCCATTAGTTCATGGTGATATCAAACCATCTAACCTGACATTTGACGACGAACTCAATCAAATATCTTTGATTGACTGGGGCTCGGCGGTATTTGCTCAAGTCGATATCGATGGTAATCCCACTCAAGATAACATCATGGACTTATTGTCCTCTGACTTACAATCATCAAATAGTCGTCTAGGTGATGTGTATTTTATTGGCCCTGAACAAATGGCGGGTGATGTTTCTTCTCCAAGGTTTGATGAACAAGGAGTAGCAAGTACTTTGTATGCGTTGGCATCCAACCAAGGTTGTCGATTTGGCCGAAAAGTCATCCCAGCTAAAAGCCTAGGGTTACCTCAAGAGTTCGCTTTGTTACTCGATGCTATGCTCGACCCATGCCCGCAGCGCAGAGCCGAAGCCGGTGATTATTTTATTAATAATATGAAGCACCTGCGAAATTTATACTTACCCACAATTCCAATGCCTCAAGCCAAGGCCTTGTTGCCGATTCACTTTGCTAACCAAATTAAAGATATAGACACGGTTGTTTATAGCTCTCGAAAATCATTTTTGATGGAAGAGTTTCAACAAAGCCAACAAGACGGCAACTTGTCGGACGTAAATAGTGTGCAACTAGACCATTACTACAAAAATTATTTATCTGGCATGGGTGAAAACGAAAAGGCTTTTATCAGTGCGGTGAGTCGTTTAGGCAAATTCCCGGTTGTTGGTGGCCTCGTTATCAACTGGAATGATAATTCAGTTTCTATAGACAGTAGTTTAAGTGTCTTTGACAAGCGACTAGAAAAGTCATTCAGTGAAGTCGTTGATAACCTAGTTCACTTGGCAAGAGCGATTAAGCGTGAAGGGATATTTAAAGCCTGTTTGTTTGACGCAAAAAGGACAATTCACTTAGACAGAAAATCTTCTGATGAGCCCTACGTTCCCTCCGAGACACAAGCTATTACCTTTGATAAGGCACTAGTCACCTCAACCGTGGAAAAGCCAGAGCGTCTGCACTCTTACTTTGAAGATGGCCAAGACCCCGATGAGCAATTGACACTGCCAACAGAAATTATTAGTGACTTAGAAGCGCTCAACAAAATTCATCATACTGGTTGCATCATCTTCGAAGTCTATGAAAAACACATGAAGATCCACAATTATTACAAGTTATTGGATTTGAAAAAAGAAGCCGAGTTTGCAAAGTTGTTGTCGAGCATTTTAGCTAAAGTCTCATTAATCAGAGGGTTAGGCGTATCGGGCTACATGAAACTACCATATAAAGACATTCGCAGCTTCTCAAGTATTGAGTCACTACCGACACAGTTTTACCCGAAAAACCCAAAGGCCTATATTTCCTCACTTGAACTCAGTGACTAAAACCTAAAACCTAAACACCTAATCAAGTTTGCTTTTTATTACTGCGCCAAGTTGCTCGACCCGTCCCGGTTGAAAAAACGCAGAGTGCGAGGTTTCAATTTCGACTTCACCAAACTTACCAACAAAAACTTTTTTCCAACCGCCCAGTAATAGTCCATGTATCAATCGGTAAGCTGACGATTTAATCAAAACAGCTGGGCAGTCGTACTTACTCAACTGGTACTTTCTCATTGCACTGACCTGCATCAATAAGCCGTGATCCTGAATAGCACTTAAAAGTCGTGAGCCTTTTTGCCTTTGCGAGGGAACGTGCCAACGCGCCACCCATTTTGACAACTTTTTCCATGCCCAAATAAGCGGCCTTGGCATATTCATCAAAATGGTGTCGACAATAAATAAATGCTCCACGCACACGCCTTTTTGTTTGAGTTGTTGAGCGAGTTCGAGCGCCACTAAACCACCAACAGAAAAACCGGCCAAGTAAATTGATTTGTCGCCCCGCTCAATAATTTTTTCGGCGTATAAACTCGCTAAATCATTAATACTAATATCATCAACATTTCCTGGCGGTTGTAACATGTGGATATCAGCCGAGCCTTTAAGGCATTTTGCCAGACTTTGAAAACGCATTAAGTCACCGTTTCCAGACGCGGCAATAAACAAACTTTTTTGCCTTGTCGTATCGCCCAAGCTCACCAAAAGCTGGGGTAACTGAAGTTGGTGATTAATCACTTCGGCCATTCCAGATATGGTCGGATTCGCAACTAATTGATGTAATGATAATCGTTGACCTACGAGTTGCTCTATCTCATTTAGACAAATGACGGCCGCCAAAGAATCCCCACCAATTTCAAAAAAGTGACTGTTTACATTAATGGGTTGAGTAGCCTCTATGTGCTTCTGCCATATTGCCAAAATTTGGTGTTCGAGTGGCCCAACGGGTTCTCTGGCCGTCTCTTGTTCGTACGAATCAACAATCCTAGGTAATGCACGATAGTCCACTTTTGCAGAGTGTGTGACGGGCATATGAGTTAAGCGTTTAATCTTTTCGGGTACCATATAGTCAGGTAAATGACTGGCAAGTACCGCACGAACCGCTGATTCTGATAAATCTTTGTGTGCTTCGTACCACGCTGATAAACTGGATTTGGCTCCCTTATTTGATAACTGAACCGCCGCTAAATGGACACCGTCAATACTCATTAAGGCATTTTCAATTTCAGTTAACTCGATACGGTAACCTCGTAATTTGACTTGGCGGTCTTGTCGACCAACAAAGTGCAGTACGCCGTCGCAGTCTAGCCAGCCATTATCACCCGTACGGTAAGCGCGAATGGACTTGTTACCTGGTAACGTCAACCTGACAAATTTGCTATCTGTTTCCTCTGGTTTAGATAAATACTCTTCTGCTAAACCAGCACCACCAATTAAAATCTCACCAACCACACCATAAGGCTGTAGTTGATTATCTGGGTTCACTATATATATTTTGCTACCAAACAATGGTTTACCCACTGGCATGGCGGTTGAAGTGACTTGATGTGGATGAACTTGCCACGCGGTACAAAAAATAGTGGCTTCGGTCGGTCCATAGACGTTGTACAAATTAGCATTGGTCAGTCGAATAAAATCGTGAGCAATGTCATAGGACAGGACTTCACCGCCGCAACAACAAACCCTCAATGGTAAAATTTGATTAGGCTCTAAGCCATCGAGAAAACGTCGTAATGTCGATGGTACAAACGCCATAAAAGTCGCATTAAATTGGCTAATATAGGCAGGTAACCATTCGGGTAACAACCTTCCCGACGGTGGAAATGCAACACTACCACCAGCATATAACGGCCCTAATAGCTCGACCAATGCCGGGTCAAAGTTAATTTGAGTTGCTTGTAGAGAACGGTCTTTAGCCGTGAGTCCCCACGCTTCTGCTAGCCAATTAAGACGCGCTAACAAGGCTTGGTGTCCAACCACGACGCCTTTTGGCTCTCCCGTCGAGCCAGACGTAAACAACATGTACGCAGCCACGTCTTTATAACGGCGATACTCATCCAGCCTTTGCAAATCTGCACGTTTTGATAGCAAAACAGGGATATCAATGACGAGTGAACAAATATCGAGTTCTGCATAACGACTTAGGTTAAGGTCATTAACCAACAGCGCCGTGGGCTTGGCTTGTTGTGCAATACTTCTAACTCGGCTTAATGGCCAATCTAAGTCTATCGGTATAAAAGTCGCACCGATAAACCCGCAGGCTAATATCGACACTATTACCTCAGGCCCTCGATGCAGGGCAAGAATGACATGATCGCCTTTTTTAACATCGTGACTTTGAAGGACCTGCGCCAAATTGACCGCAGAATTAACCATCTCTTGATAGTTGTATTGCGCATCTTGCGTGACCAGTGCGACATGTTTTGGCGCAACCTTGGCGTGACTCAATACAAGGTCAATAAAACTGATCTTCTTTTCTTGAGGGACTAGTGGAGGAAGCACGGATAGTTTTGCAAGCTCATTAGGTGTACACATTGACACTTCTGTCGCCGCCTTTTGCTCTCCACATAATTGTTTTAAAAGATTGACTAACCTGGCACCAACCAAATCCGCTTCGGCCTCGGAGAAGTATCGGTCTGAACACTCAATTATGACCTCTGTATCTTGTGCATCGACAAAATCACAAAGTGAAATAGCCATTGGAAAGCGACTGTATTTACTAAACGTTTGTTTGGTATCACTGAGTATGGCTTCTCCAAACTGGCTAGTGAACTCAAAGACTTCATAGGAAAAAATAACGTCAAACAAACGATCTCTGCCCTTATTCACAGCTTTGAGTCGTTTAAATTGTTCACTCAATGGCAATTTTGCGTGTCGATAGCTAGCGACTAATTCTGTTTTTACATGGTTGACCAAATCGATAAAGTCACTACTTTCTGGTCGACGTATTGTAATCGGCAACACGCCGACAAACATACCTAGCGTGTTTTTATATTTGTTACCACCGCGATTAAGCGCTGGAATACCGATGATAAGTTCATCAACTGACAAGCAATCAAATAAATACAAAGCCAACGCCGCCATATAAACCTGAAATGCAGTGGCATCAGCATGTTTGGCAAAATCAAACACGGACTGTCGCACGTCATCGTTGATGTGATGGTAATTAATAAAAGCGAGTGACAATTCCTGATCAAGCTGCTTTGACGTACTGTATTTTTTGGTAAAAAGCGTCTCTTTTAGTTCAGGCAATTTATTTTCCCAAAACGCCTGGTCACGGATATAGCTTTTAGATTCAGGATACTTTAATGAGTCTTGAATATAATCTTGATAACTTGGATAGTGAGGAGCAGTCTCACCTTGAGCGCGGTTTGAGTTCAGCAAGCGACGATAACATTCTGCCCACTTTTGTGGAGCAATGGATAAACTCCAGCCATCCATGATCATGTGTGAAGACTGGATAACTAGATAATGAAACTCGGGCTCAACTTGTAATAATGCATAACGAATGGGCGGTACGCTAGAATCTTCAAAGGCGGCTTGCATCCATTCTTGTTGCCAATCTACGGCTTTTTGATGAGGATCTGTTTCGTCAGTAAAGTCCTGAACAACTAATGACGGTTCATAAGTATCTAACAGTATTTGGTCACCAGCAGTATTGGGCACTAATCGCAATGCATCGTTTTCACTGACCAACATCATCAGTGACTGCTTCATTAGGTCATGAGAGAGTGGCCCCTGAAGTTTAGAAAATCCACCAATGTTTAAGTGTGTGGCATCACTCCACGCCAACCACTCTGCCCAAATTTCTTTTTGCGGCAATGAATAGGGTAACGGATTTGATAACACCCCGCTCATTAACTGCGTACCTGATCTTTTAGCTTGTCGATTTCTTTCATTGCAAATTGATACCCGGCCTCAATGATTTGCTCAGCTTTTTTGTAGTCCATCATCTTAAATTGAGATAAGGGAACTTCTAAGTATATGTCAGCACTTCGTTTTGTGAAGTTGCGCTGTGATAAGCCTCCAACATGGGCTACTTGCATCAAGATATCGACAATTCCAGGTAAGGTGTCTTTTTCTTTTGTGAAGTGTGATTTAACTTTTTGCCACGGCGAAATTTCTTCAAGCTCAGTGTCCACACCAAATCGATCTTTTAAATCGACATCAATGGCTATAACAAGACCATTACCACGACGACGTTCTAGCGGTGTACTTAGCTTTTGACGCATCGCAGCAACAGGTACATTTTCCAAAATAGCGCCATCCACTAACAAATTGCCGTCGACGACTACTGGCGGAAACAATCCTGCAGGAGAGTTTGACGCCAATACCGCTCGCCATAATGGCCCTGAGTCAATCACCGTCGTATCTGCATCAGATAAATTACAGGCTGCAGCAAAAAATGGCGTCCATAAGTTTTGAATATTGACGTCACCAAGTGCGTCTCGAAATGCGCCAGCTAAATTGGCGTTGGACATTAAGGATACAACCGGCACCGTCAACTTCATGCCGCCTTTAGAGTGTTTCATTATCTCTTGATGAATCGTTTCTCGTGGAATGCCCGCAACGTAGCTAGCGCCAATTAGAGCACCCATACTGTTGCCGCCGATTAAATCAACGGGAATATTATTTTCTTCAAAAGCCCTTAATATACCCAGGTGAGCAAAACCGCGAGCACCGCCACCACCTAATACTAAGCCTACGGCCTTCTCTAATAAAAAACGACCAAGACGCTCGTAGTCTTTTATTTCATTGAGGGTAACAGGGTAAACTCGCTCTGCATCGCGAGGTTCATTCCATACCAAACGGTCTCCGCAAAAGTGGGCTTCTTGTTGATAAACTAAAGCTACATGACGACGGATTAGAGGAAAGTTGGGGTGTTGGGCAATGGTTTTTTCAACGTCAGTCAGGCCAACACTAGACAAGCCATCGGCCACTAAAATAAGTTGGTCAGCATGTTCAAACAAACTGCGCTGTATGTCTGATAAGCTGCCATCACCTACAATAATTAAGTAGTCGGTGCTGATTTCTTTTTCATCTAGCACTTTTGCCAATTCATAACTCGTAATGTCTGACCCGGGTAAGTCCTCCGTGCTTAGGGTTTCACAAACACCCTCTGCGCTTAGTGCTACTTTTAAATTTTTAGCAAATCGATGGATGTCTGCGCTGTTATGAATTGGAAGGAGATAAAAACTTTGTGCTCGGCGACGCTGGCCAGCAAATCGTTCGTGACGTAATTCGCGGTAAATAGCAGAAGAAAAAGCTTTATTTAATTCGACAGGAAAGCGTTTAACTAACTCTTCATAATGGTCATAAGTTAAGATAGCGACAATAGAATCGCGAGTAGCAGAGATGTCTGCGGTGCGCTTTTGACGTAAGATCATACTCGTTTCACCGATACAATCACCCGGTAAAACTTCGTTATACATCAGCTTATTACCTTGTTCATCGATTCGATTGACACGCAGTCGACCGCTAACCAACAAAAACAACGAATTAGCGTCCTCACCTTCTCTGATAAAAGTGCTGCCGCCGCTGATATTGTGTAACCGCATTGACTTTGCGAGCTCTAATACAACCTCCGAGCTCAATTCCTTAAAGTCATCACTGGCTTTTAACAGTTCAAACAGTTCATTTGTCGAAACCGTCATAGTATGAATCCCATCTCTACTTCCAGAATATTTTCTGAACTTATAATGGCAGATCCATTTAACTTTGTCTCTTAGGTATTACCCAAAAAACAAAAAACCTTGCTAAAAAACAAGGCTTTTTAATGATTTAGCTACTACTGAATAATAACTATTGCTGAACTAAGTCTTGGTCAATTAGACCAAATAGCGATTGGCCAGACTTGTCGAACATCTCAATTTTGACGTTGTCACCAAACTGCATGAATGATGTTTTTGGCGCACCGTGATTAATCGTTTCAATCATACGGATTTCTGCTAAACAGCTGTAACCAACACCACCTTCATTCACAGGCTTACCAGGGCCGCCGTCTAACTTGTTAGAAACCGTGCCTGAACCAATGATTGTACCCGCACAAAGAGGACGAGTACGCGCCGCGTGTGCAATTAATTGACCAAAGTTAAAGGTCATATCTACACCGGCTTCTGGCTTACCAAACATCTCGCCATTTAAGTGAGACACTAGCGGTAATGATAATTTACCGTCTTTCCATGCGTCGCCTAGTTGATCTGGCGTTGCACAAACTGGTGAGAAAGCGCTTGATGGCTTAGATTGGAAGAAACCAAAACCTTTACCAAGCTCGTTAGGAATTAGACCACGTAAAGACACGTCGTTAACAATCATCACTAAGCGAATGTAATCTAGCGCGTCTTCTGCACTAACGCCCATAGGTACGTCGCCAGTTACGACAGCAACTTCAGCTTCAAAATCAACACCAAAACCTTCAGTTGTTGGCATTACGATTGGTGAACGTGGCGCTAGGAAACTATCAGAGCCACCTTGGTACATTAGTGGATCAGTCCAGAAGCTCTCTGGCATTTCTGCGTTACGCGCTTTGCGAACTAGTTCAACGTGATTTACATATGCACTGCCGTCTGCCCACTGATACGCACGAGGTAGAGGTGAATGACAGTCTTCTTGGTTAAAATCTTGCGCTTCTACTTCACCGTTTTCTAAACGATTGTAAAGATCCGCTAGCTTAGGCTCTATCTCGTCCCAATTGTCTAGGGCTTGCTGCATCGTATCGGCAATACCAGTGGCAACAACCATTTTTGTTAGGGCATTGTTTACAACCACTAGTTGGCCATCACGGCCTGACTTTAAGCTTGCTAATTTCATTAATCTATCCCTTTTATTCTTTGTTAAAATCTTCGCCGCTGTGTAACCAAGCAGCGTGATTAGGTGCTTTTTTGGTTCTCGCCCACTCGTCCAGCATATCTGGTGCAACACGCTTTAATTCTTCAAGCATACCCGGCTTAGCCGTGTTGGTCGCCAACTCAATACGATGACCATTTGGATCGAAGAAGTAAATCGACTTAAAGATCGCATGGTCTGTTGGACCTAGAACATCAACACCAGCCGCCTCTAAACGAGACTTAGCTTCTAGTAACTCATCCATCGTTTCGACTTCAAATGCAATGTGCTGCACCCAAGCTGGTGTGTTTTCATCACGCCCCATTTCCGGCGAGTTTGGAATTTCAAAAAACGCTAAAACATTGCCCTGACCTGCATCTAAGAAAACGTGCATGTATGGATCTGGCGCACCAGTAGAAGGAACTTTGTCCTCGGCAATTGCCAACTGGAAGTCCATGTTTAAAAGATCACGGTAAAACTCGACCGTTTCTTTTGCGTCTTTACAACGATAAGCCACATGGTGAATTCGAGTAATTTTCATCGTCTTACCTTATTTGGCAATGCATCACTGTGCATTGCCGTATTAAGTTGATATTTTCTTACAAACAAAAAAAGTAAATTATTTGTCGCCAATTACGCCGCGTTCTAGTTGGTCACGCTCGATAGATTCGAATAGTGCCTTGAAGTTACCTTCACCAAAACCTTCATCTTCTTTACGTTGAATAAACTCAAAGAATACTGGGCCTAATGCTGGTGCCGAGAAGATTTGTAGTAATAGGCGAGGCTGACCACCTTCAGTTGTACCGTCTAACAAAATACCACGTGCTTTTAACTCGTCTACTGGCTCGCCGTGCCCTGGTAAACGCTCTTCTAACATGTCGTAGTATGTGCCCGGAGGCGCTGTCATAAATTCAACACCGGCTTTCTTTAAACGGTCCCAACAAGCGATCAGGTCATCACAAGCAAACGCGATATGCTGGATACCTTCACCGTTGTATTGCATTAAGAATTCTTCGATTTGACCGCCACCACCAGCAGCTTCTTCGTTTAGTGGAATACGGATCTTGCCATCTGGTGCTGTCATCGCTTTAGATAATAGACCAGTGTACTCACCTTTGATGTCGAAATAACGAATTTCACGGAAGTTAAATAAATCTTCGTAGTAGCTTGCCCAGTAGTCCATACGACCGCGATAAACGTTGTGCGTTAAGTGGTCAAGTGTGTGGAAACCACAACCTTCAGGACGACGGTCAACGCCTTCAATCCAGTTAAAATCGATGTCGTAGATGCTCTCGCCATCTTTATAACGGTCAATCATGTACAAGTTTGCACCACCGATACCTTTGATAGCAGGTAGACGAAGCTCCATAGGACCCGTTTCAACATTTACAGGTTGCGCGCCTTTTTCGATGGCACGGTTGTAAGCAAACTGCGCGTCTTTTACGCGGAACGCTAAACCACATGCAGAAGGACCGTGTTCTTGTGCGTAATAGTCTGCGTGGCTGCCTTTTGTGTAGTTAGTGATGAAGTTGATGTCGCCTTGACGCCATAACTCAACATCTTTTGAACGGTGACGAGCAACTTTAGTAAAGCCCATAGAAGCAAACATCGTTTCTAGGATGCCTTTTTCAGGTGCCGTAAACTCTACAAATTCAAAACCATTTAATCCCATTGGATTTTCAAACAAGTCGGCCATTGCCTTCCCCTATCTATTCTTTGTGTTCACAGCTCATAATGAAACTTATTACATTGACTATCAGCTGTTTGGATTATTGTGTGAGGGCATTTTGTACAAATGCAAAAGCCCTATTCTGTTGGGCGTCAATATATCAAATCTTATTTGAACGAAGAAAAGCTTTGTGATTTAGGTTTTGAAAGTGGGGGAAAGAAATCTTTACGCACAAAAAAACGCAGCTGATTGCTGCGTTTTTGTTTAATTTGTTTGGTTTTAAGCCAATGCTGGAATTGCTTGGCGAACACCTTCAGGAGCTTCGTCATCAAAGGTGACGTATTCCCAACAATCTTGTTGCTTCATTAGCTCGACTAAGACTTTGTTGTTAAGGTCATGGCCTGATTTAAAGGCAACAAACTCGGCTAATAGTGGTGTACCTGTCATGTATAAGTCACCGACAGCATCAAGAATTTTGTGCTTAACAAATTCGTCATCGTAACGAAGACCATCTGGGTTCAGTACTCTGAATTCGTCTAAAACAATGGCGTTGTCCATGTTACCGCCTAGCGCAAGATTGTTATTGCGTAGGTATTCGATATCACGCATGAAACCAAAAGTACGAGCACGACTGATGTTCTTCAAAAATGAATCAGCAGTAATATCAAGTGTCACGCGTTGGTTCGACTGTGAGATGACAGGGTGATCAAATTCGATTTTGAAGTCGATTTTGAAACCGTCATATGGACGTAATTCTGCCCATTTACCGTCTAGTTCAACACGAACTGGCTTGGTTACTTTGATATAACGACGTAAGCTGTTTTGCTCGATGATCTCAGCTTGTTGCAACAAGTAAATGAACGGTAATGAACTACCGTCCATAATTGGGATCTCTGCTGCATCTACTTCAATAATTAAGTTGTCGATCGCTAAGCTCGCCACAGCAGCCATAAGGTGCTCTGTGGTTGATAAGCGTTGGCCCGCATCATTAATCAAGCACGTACACATCTGAGTATCGCCCACCAATTCAGGTGTCGCTTTGAACTCAGCCATAGGAGACAGGTCAGTGCGCAAAAATACGATACCCGTATTTTCTGCCGCTGGACGGAGAGTTAATGTGACCTTCTCACCTTTGTGTAATCCAATCCCTGTAGACGTCACAGGTGATTTAATAGTGCGTTGTTTAATCATATCTGCGTTAACAACCCTCATCGATTAAATAGTGAACAAAATGCTCGGTTAATTCCAATTGGTTATTAACCGAGCAAAAAAGTGGCGCGTATTATATAACAAATCCGACCACAGTTCAATAGTGCAAAATTTAATCAGCTTGTTTTCTCAAAAACGCAGGAATGTCGAAGTAGCTTTCTACTTCTTCTTTCTTTTCTTCAGGCTCAATTAAGGCTTTTTGCTCTGGCTCTACCATTGGTTGTGGTTGCTGAGCTACTGCCGCTGAAGAGCGATTGTTTGAGTAACTTTGCGCTGACTGAGCAGGTGTTGATTGGTGCCCAGACGAGACTAGTGAAATGTCTGCTCGCTTGTCACCACCGATACCCGTTGCAACTACTGTTACACGTAATTCTTCATCCATCTCCATGTTGATAACCGTACCAACAACAACCGTTGCGTTTTCAGAAGCAAACGCTTTGACTGTGTTACCGATCATATCGAACTCTTCAATGGTCAAGTCCATACCTGCAGTTACGTTAACCAAAATACCTTTGGCACCTGCAAGGTCGATGTCTTCTAATAATGGAGAAGCAATTGCCGCTTCGGCCGCTTCTTGAGCACGGTCTGGACCAGACGCCGAACCTGTCCCCATCATGGCGTTACCCATTTCAGACATCACTGTTTTTACGTCAGCAAAGTCAACATTGATCAATCCAGGTAACGTAATTAATTCTGCGATACCTTGAACTGCACCAAGTAATACGTTGTTTGCTTCTTTAAACGCATCTAACAAGCTGGTCTTTGGACCTAACACTTTTAGTAGCTTGTCATTTGGAATCGTAATCAATGAGTCAACTTGATTGGCTAACTGCTCGATACCTTGTTCTGCATAACTTAGACGCTTTTTACCTTCAAAGTTGAATGGCTTAGTTACCACTGCAACTGTCAAAATGCCTAACTCTTTCGCGATTTCAGCAACCACTGGCGCAGCACCGGTACCAGTGCCACCGCCCATGCCTGCTGCGATGAAGATCATGTCTGCGCCTTGCATTGCTGCTGCAATGTTTTCGCGATCTTCAATCGCTGCTTGGCGACCTACTTCTGGGTTTGCACCCGCGCCTAAACCTTTTGTGACTGCAGAGCCCAATTGTAACGTCATACCAGCTTCAGACTTACGCAATGCCTGAGCATCGGTATTTGCTGCAATAAACTCTACGCCTTCGATTGACTCTTTAACCATGTGATCAACGGCATTACCGCCGCCACCGCCAACACCAAATACTTTGATGACAGCTTCTTCATTATGATCATCCATTAATTCAAACATTGTCATTCTCTCCGTCTATAAATTCTTAAAATTCGCCTTTGAACCAACTAACCACTCTTTGCCACCACTGCTGCGACTTCTCTTCATCATGAGACTGTTGTTTTTCCATTCCATATAGCAACAGTCCTACCGCAGTAGAGTGACTTGGGTCTTGTACGTACTCTGTTAGTCCTTTGACACCTAAAGGCGTCCCAACTCGAACTGGCATTTGAAAAACTTGTTCTGCATAGTCAACCGCACCGGTCATTTTTGCCGTACCGCCTGTTAACACTATACCTGCAGCAATTTGATCTTCTAATCCCGACTTTCGAATCTCATCCAAAATCAATTCAAATATTTCTTGATAGCGTGGTTCGATAACCTCCGCTAATGTGTGGCGCGACATAATACGTGCTGGTCTACCACCAACACTCGGTACTTCGATATTGTCTTCGGCGCTCGCTAGATTGCGATACGCTACGCCGTATTTTACTTTGATGTCTTCAGCATGGCCGATAGGCGTTCTGAAAATTTTGGCAATATCGTTAGTGACCTGATTACCGGCTATTGGTAACACCGCTGAATGTCGAATCGCGCCGTTAGCATAAATAGCGATATCCAATGTACCGCCGCCCATGTCGACAACACAAACACCTAACTCTTTTTCATCTTCCGTTAATACCGCATAACTTGAGGCTAACGCACTGAAAATCAACTGATCTTCTTTAAGTTCGCAGCGCTCAACACACTTGACGATGTTTTTGGCCATGTCATTAGAACAGGTCACGATGTGAACTTTGGCTTCCATACGGACGCCTGACATGCCAACTGGACTTTTAATGCCCTCTTGCATATCAACAGAAAATTCTTGAGGCATAACGTGAAGCATTTTTCGCTCAGCGGCCATAGGCACAGCTTTAGCTGCGTGAATCACGTTTTCAACGTCTTCGGCTGTCACTTCTGAGTCGTGAATTGGTACCATGCCGCTTTCGTTTTGACATGAGATGTGTTTGCCACTGATGGCTAAATAAACTGATGAAATACGACAGTCAGCCATTAACTCAGCTTCATTGATGGCTTTTTGTACCGAGCCTATCACTAGGTTCAAGTCATTAACGCCGCCTTTATCCATGCCATTACTTGCATGATGTCCAACACCAACAATACTGATCTGTTGATCTGGCGTGATCTCTCCAACCACAGCAGTTACCTTAGACGTTCCGACGTCTAGGCCTACTATCAAGTTTCTATCATTGGCTTTCGCACTTGAACTCATATTATTCGCTTACGCACTTAACTTTGATTATTGTTATTTTTTATAATGTTATTTTGTAACCACGACACGGCTAATCCAATGTCATACCGCAAATCAACTCTGGCGACTTGTTTATCGTCATATTCAGTCAAAAGCGGGTACAAATCAACAAAACGTTGTACTCGTTTCATTTTATCAGCGCGGCCTAAATTAAGGTGAATCCCCTTCTCTAGCCAAACCTGCCAAGCGTATCGCTCCGACAAAACTAACTCGCTGATTTTAAAGTTGTGCAACTCCAACAAGTGTTGCATTTGCACATACCCTTTTAATACGTCTTTTTCATTGCCCTCTGGGCCATAAAGCCTTGGCAGTGAATTTGGGACCTCTATGCCATCGGCATAAAATACGTCTCCAAATGGGTTGAGTAATAAGTCGTTATTCCAAACGGCATAAACGTCTTGTTCAACCACAAACACGTGAATCGTACTCGGCCATTCTTTTCGAATTGATGCGGCGTACACCCACGGGTTTTCTAATAAATTGTTTTGTAACTTGGCCACATCGATAGTGAAAAAACTGCCATCGATTTGGTGTTCTATTTTTTGTTCTAGCTGCTCGCGATCTAAAAAGTCTAATTGACCGTGAATCACGACTTGGTCGACTGGCGCGTCATTTTTGTTTTGGGCCCAATCGAACAGGCTATTATAACCCCATACAAACAATAAAATAACCGTTAAAAAGAAAACAAATCCAACTAAAAATCCGGAACGTTGCCACTTTTTAACTGTTGCCTGCGTCATTTCAGTTAACCCTTTACCTGATTCGCTGCTGCAACGCTATTTTGTGACGGCATTGTGTCCTCCAAAATAGTGATCACAAGCTGTTCAAAACTCAGGCCCAAATTGGCCGCAGACTTTGGCACTAAAGAACTTGGCGTCATTCCTGGTACCGTATTAATCTCTAACAAATACGGTTGGTTGTGTTCATCAATTAAAAAATCGACCCTTCCCCACGAACGTCCACCAACCAATTCAAATGCTCGTACTGCAATCGCTTTAATTTGATCTGCTAATTCATTATCAATTGGAGCAGGACACAAATACTCGGTTGTTGAACTTTTATATTTAGCTTCAAAGTCATAAAACTCGTTAGGCGTACGCATTTCAATCAACGGCATGGCCGTATCATTTAAGATACTCACTGTCACTTCACGACCCGTTACCCATTGCTCGATTAACACTTCATCATCGTGTTTAAACGCTATTGCCAGTGCTTTTTCTAACTCTTCAACTGTTTTGGCTTGCGACATGCCAATACTCGAGCCTTCATTAGCAGGTTTTACCATCACTCGATTGTTGAGCGCATTTAACGTTACCGCCAAATCCAGTGGTTTTGATTTACGAGCGACAATAAAGGGTGCCGTCGGTAAATCAGCGCCTTTGAACAAGTATTTACTTCTGACTTTGTCCATGGCGAACGCAGAGCCTTGTGGACCACTACCTGTAAACGGTAATTGCATGAGTGAGAGAGCACCTTGCAAACTACCGTCTTCGCCGCCTCGACCGTGTAATACAATAAACACTCGGTCAAAACCTTCTACCAACAAATCGTCCAGTTTCTTGTCTTTCGGGTCAAACGCATGCGCATTCACCCCAACAGACTCAAGCGCCGTTAGTACCGCCTGACCTGATGCCAAAGAAACTTCACGCTCTGCCGACTCACCACCAAACATCACCGCCACTTTGCCAAATTTGGCAGTGTCTAATGTGGCTAGATTGATAGGCGTTAACGCAGAGGTCATAGTTCCGTCACCTCTAACATTTTTTCAACTTTCATTTCACAGTCAATAAGGGTCTTAATAACAGAATTGATGTTACCTGCACCTTGCGTAATTACGACGTCACCATCTTTAATGACATGAGCTAATTGAGCTGGAATCTCTTCTGGCTTCGCAACAAAAATAGGGTCGACCATATTTCGGTTGCGAATGGACTGTGCCAAGCTACGGCCGTCTGCGCCTGCAATTGGCTTTTCACCCGCGGCGTAAACTTCGAGTAACAACAAACAATCCACTTTTGATAGGACTTGAGTAAAGTCATCGTATAAATCACGAGTACGGCTGTATCTGTGTGGTTGATAACACATAACTATACGGCGCTCTGGCCATGCCGCGCGCACCGCATCAATCGTCGCTGCAACCTCAGTTGGGTGATGGCCGTAGTCATCCATTAATTTGACTGAGCCTTTACCCGTTTCATAATCACCGTGTTGCTGGAAGCGACGACCTATGCCTTCAAACTTCTCAAGCGCAGCAATAATGTACTTATCTTCAATGCCTTCTTCATGAGCAACAGCAACGGCAGCGGTTGCATTGAGTGCATTGTGTCGTCCAGGTAAATTCAGTGATAAAGACAGTTCACCACCTTTGTGAGTAATGGTGAAAGACGTACGAGTCTCTTGTTGCTCAAAGTTAGTGATAACGTAGTCGTTGTGCTCTTCAAAACCATAACTAACGACACGACGACCTAACTCTTTTGCGACATTTCGTACTTCTGGATCGTCACCACACATGGTCGCCAGACCATAAAAAGGCAAGTTATGAAGAAAATCGATGTAGGTTTGTTTCATTTTTTCGAAGTCACCATCATAGGTTTCCATGTGGTCGGCTTCGATATTCGTAACAACAGAAATCAATGGCTGTAAATGTAAAAACGATGCGTCGCTTTCGTCAGCTTCGGCGATTAAATAACGGCTTTTACCAAGTCGTGCGTTGGTACCCGCGCTATTTAACAAACCACCAATGATAAAGGTTGGGTCTAGTTCGGCTTCAGCAAAAATACTGGCAATCAAACTGGTTGTCGTGGTTTTACCATGGGTACCTGCGATAGCAATACCAAAGCGAAAACGCATTAACTCAGCTAGCATTTCAGCGCGGCGGACAATAGGAATGCGCAATTCTCGTGCGGCAATGATTTCAACGTTGGTTTCGTCAATCGCACTAGAAACCACAACAACACTGGCGTTTTCAACGTTTTCTTTTGCGTGACCGATACTCACTGTCGCACCGAGGCCTTTAAGGCGTTGAACAACGGCGTTTTCGTTGATGTCAGAACCTGTAACACTATAACCTTCGTTTAATAAAACTTCGGCAATACCACCCATACCAGCACCACCAATACCGATGAAGTGCAACGTTTGTAAACGGCGCATGGCTGGGTTAACTATATTATCTTGAATACTCAATTATCTACTTCCAAATGCTTGGCACAGACTTAACATGCGAGCGGTCGTGCCTAAATTTGCGTTTTGTTTTGCCTTGAGCTGCATATCTGTAATCAAAGAAGGCGCATGCAATAACTCGTGCAGTACCTCAGGCAATTGTTCATTTAGTTTGGATTGCTGGACAATTCGGGCCGCGCCAACGTCAACGAGGCTTTGGGCATTGGCCGTTTGATGATCATCGACTGCATGAGGCAATGGAATAAAAATCGCCGCATTACCCGATGCCGCGACCTCTGAAACCGTTAGCGCACCCGCGCGACAAATAACTAAGTCGGCCCAGCGCAATGCGTCTTGCATATCGTCGATAAAGTCAGTGACTTCGACCTGTTGTTCAGCAAATCCGTGTTCTTTATATTTTTCTTGTACGTCTTTATGGTTGTTTTTACCAGCTTGGTGACGGATTTGAACTCCAGCATTCAGAGTTAAAAACGGGGCCAAATGGACAGCCATATTTTCATTCAATACTTTGGCACCTAGACTACCACCAATTACTAAAATTTGGGCCGGCGAGTGCTCATTTATTGTTCGCTTGAGAACATTATTTAACTTGGCGATGTCACTTCGGACTGGGTTGCCCACAACTTCTACTTTGTTGTTTTCATATTCCGGGCATTTGCTGGTATTTGGGAACGCTAACAACACCTTTTTGGCGATACGGCTTAAGTAGCGATTAGTCATTCCCATCACGGCATTTTGTTCATGCAAAATAACCGGAATACCTAAACTTTTCGCTGCCAAACCGCCAGGTCCAGATGCATAACCACCAAAACCGATAACAACATCGGGTTTTAGCTCAGTCAAAATGGCTCGGGCTTGTCGAAACGCTTTTAATAGCATAAACGGCATCTTAAGCTTACGAACTAAGCCATTGCCTCTTACTCCTTGCACTTCAATAAAGTGAATAGGAATGTCGTGTTTAGGAACAAGGTCGGCTTCCATTCGATCGGCGGTACCAATCCAATCAATTTGCCAATCGTGCTCTTTTAATGTCTCGGCCAGAGCGATACCCGGGAAGATATGTCCTCCCGTTCCGCCAGCCATGATCACGGCTTTAGACTGCTTGCTCATGATCAAGTTCCTTGTTTTGTTGGTCTGGATTAAACGGTATTTGCCTTAACTCATAGTCAATTCTGAGCACCACAGCAATCGCCACACTAAATACAATAATGGAGCTACCACCATATGAAATAAAAGGCAGTGTCAAACCCTTAGTGGGTAACAAGCCTGTGCTTGCTCCTATGTTTACGAAAATCTGAAAGGCAATCCAAATACCAATGGAATAAGCAAAGTAACCGCTAAAGTGCTGCCCTTTCTCCATTGCTTTAGAACCAATCAATAAAATGCGATAAACCAAGTAACCCATCACAATGACTAACGCCGCCAAACCCAAAAAGCCTAACTCTTCTGCCACCACAGCGGCAATAAAGTCGGTATGAGCTTCAGGTAAATAGTCGAGCTTTTGAATACTGTTACCAAGCCCTAGACCCAACCAATCTCCACGTCCGTATGCCATAAGAGACTGTGTTAACTGATAGCCGCTACCAAATGGATCGGCCCAAGGATCCAAAAACGCAGTAACACGACGCAAACGATATGGCTCAAGCAAGATAAGACTGACCACAGCCAAAAGACCACACGCAATCAATGCTATGAACTGCCAAATCTTAGCGCCCGCCAAAAACAATAAGGCAACCGTTGTAACAAACATAACAATCACGGTACCTAAGTCAGGTTGTTGTAGCAGCAAGACAGCGAGTACCGTAAATACAACAAGAGGCTTGGCAAAGCCTTTAACGTTTTCGAGTAACTGTTCGTGTTGACGGACTAAGTAGCCCGACAAAAACGCAAAAAAGAACAGCTTTGCGACTTCGGCTGCTTGTAAATTAAAGACACCTAATGACAGCCAGCGCCGACTGCCGTTTACTGTATTACCCACCAGCAACACTAGGACCAAGAGCACAGCGGCTACAAGTAACAACTGCATATTGTATTTTTGCCACCATTCCATTTTGAATAAAATAACAGTGGTGATGGCGATTAGAGAAATCACGATAAAGACGGCGTGTTTAATAGAAATGTAGTATTCGTTTCCGTAAAGCTTTTCGGCAACGGGCATCGATGCTGATGTCACCATTACCCAACCAAAACACATCAAAGCTAAAGTCAAAATAAACAAAGTACGGTCGTAAAAGGCGGGCGCGGCTGGCTTGTCACTCTCTAATGAGCGTTTGGATAAATTCACTAAACCAAAACCAATTCTACTCATCTGACGCTCCAGTACTCTCGGCGTTTTCAGATTCGTCTTTAGTGACTTGATGCACAGCCGCAATAAACGCTGCTGCTCTGGCTTGATAGTTTTGGAACATATCAATGCTGGCACACGCTGGTGATAACAAGACAATATCACCACGGCGCGCTTTCTCTACTGCGACATTCACGGCTTCAGCCATATCTTCAACTAAACTCAATTTATGAGGTTCTACAAACGCCTCAAATTGATGTTTGTCTTTACCTAATGCCACAAGAGTTTTGACATTCTCGTCAATAACCGATTTTAGTTCAGATAAATCCGCACCTTTGGCATCGCCACCGGCGATCAAAATAATATTTTGGCCTGCTGTTGCGCCCGTGCCTAAACCATTAACAGCTGCAATAGTTGAAGCAACATTTGTGGCTTTTGAGTCATCTATAAAACGAATGCCTTGCCAGCCTTTTACTGGCTGACATCTGTGTACCAGACCTGTGAACGACCATAGCTGATCAATATGTTCATCCACAGCAATATTTAAACTAGACGCCAGAGCCAAAACGGCCAGAGCATTTAAGCCATTGTGATGGCCTCGCATTTGTCCTTGGTTTAAATTACCTATCACCTGTTGATGATGAAATAAATCCCCAGTCTCTGGCTCATAGCTCCACATCAAAGGGTGCAGCTCGTTTTGAAGGCCAAAAAACTGCACGCTTGGTATACGTGCATCTGGATTAAACTGTTGTAAAGACTGAGTATCAAAATGGGTCAGCTCGTCATCACCATTGGCTAAAGCCAAATCGGCATGACGATAAATTTTGCGTTTGGACTGAGCATAATCATCAAAGCTCGCATAACGGTCTAAATGATCGGGGGTGATATTAAGCACCGAAGCAGCTTGGCATTTTAGACTCGACGTCGTATCAAGCTGAAAACTGGATAGCTCCATCACATAGACATCGGCGACTTGGTCAATGACATCTAAAACCGGCACCCCAAAATTACCGCAAGCGATAGCGTGTTGACCAATTTTGTTTAGAAAATCAGTTAACCAAGCAACAACGGTAGACTTACCATTAGAAGCGGTGACGGCTATGACAGGTTTGGTATTAACACGAGCAAACAGCTCGATATCACAAAACACCTCAATACCAATATTTTGTGCGTACTGAATCGCAGGTTCGGAAAGGCTGATACCAGGACTAATCAAAACCAATTCATAGTCAGCAAATTGTTTTGTTGGAATTTCACCAAACTGACAAGTTACCTGGGCTAACAACTCATCACTTTGTGAATTAATAGGCGGCGCTTGCCTTGAATCATAGACATCCGGAACAACACCGTTTTCCAACAAATAACGCAGCATCGACATGCCCGTCAAACCCAAACCCACCAAGGCAACCTTAGTGTTTTTTAGGGATGTAAGATACGTCGATGTTTGTTTCATTTATTTTCCTAACTATTTTCCAGAGTTTTTATCTGGCTTATTTATTAACTGCGGTTTATTAACGCAGTTTTAGTGTGGCAATGCCGACTAAAACTAGAACTAAAGAGATGATCCAGAATCGGACAATCACTCGTGGTTCTGGCCAGCCACTTAATTCGTAATGGTGATGAATCGGTGCCATTTTAAAGACGCGCTCACCACGTAATTTGTAAGAACCTACTTGTAAAATCACCGACAAGGTTTCCATAACAAATACGCCACCCATGATGACTAACACTAATTCTTGACGAACCAAGACAGCGATGATGCCAAGCGCACCACCAAGAGCTAGCGAACCTACATCGCCCATAAAGACTTGCGCTGGATAAGTGTTAAACCATAAGAAACCAAGCCCGGCACCGACAATCGCGGTACAAACAACCGTCAGCTCATCAGCTAATGGGATATAAGGAATATGTAGGTAATCAGCAAAATTAACGTTACTCGTCACATAAGCAAACAAAGCCAATGCGCCAGCAACCATAACCGTAGGAACAATAGCCAAGCCATCTAAACCATCGGTTAAGTTAACTGCGTTACTCGTACCAACAACCGTAAAGTACACCACCAGCAAATACATCAAACCTAATTGCGGCATGACTTCTTTGAAGAAAGGAACGAGTAGCGCTGTTTCATTTGGATCTTGAGAAGTAAAAAACAAATAGGCCGCAACGCCAATTGCAATCACCGATTGCCAAAAGTATTTCCAGCGCGCGATCAAACCTTTGCTGTCTTTTCGAATGACTTTGCGATAGTCATCAACAAAACCAACAATGCCATAACCTACAACGACGGCCATCACGACCCAAACGTATTTGTTGCCAAGGTCTGCCCATAACAAGGTACTGATCACAATCGCACCAAGAATCAAAATACCGCCCATTGTTGGGGTGCCGGCTTTACTAAAGTGACTTTCTGGACCGTCATCACGAACCGTTTGACCGATTTGCATTTTTTGCAATGCTCGAATGAGTTTTGGACCGAAGTACAAAGACAATCCCATTGCGGTTAATACACTTAGAATCGCTCTAAATGTTAAATAAGAAAATACGTTAAAGCCTGAATAAAACTGGGTTAAATATTCTGCCAACCAAACTAACATAGGTTATCTGCCTTTATTCTTATCAGCGTCAGTGCGCAAGGCAGTGACTTGTTCAATGACCAATTCCATCTGGGCACTGCGTGAACCTTTAACTAACACAGTTACTTCGGGCGATGTTGTTCCATTAACTCGCGTAATTTGTTTATTTAATTCAGTGACTAACTCTTCTCTTGATGAAAAATAAGCACTGCTTTGTGTTGTTTTTTCCTGTTGGCTGTTTTGATTAAATGCGGTCGTTGCCGATGCACTTAATTCACCTAAAGTGAATAACTGTTGGATGCCTTTTTGTTGTGCGTATTGGCCCACTTCCTGATGGTAAAACTCAGCATCGTCACCAAGTTCACCCATATCACCTAATACCAACATTTGATGAGTTTTGTAATTGCTCAATAAATCAATGGCAGCTTTTACCGACTGAACATTGGCATTGTAAGAATCATCAATCAGCATTAAATGATCATTTATCGGCTTAAGATTAACCCGACCTTGAACCACTTTCATTGCGGCTAAACCCAATTTTACATCTTGTAAACTTGCGCCAACTTGCATACAAGCCGCACACGCTGCAAGAGCATTACTGACATTGTGTTCACCAGGGACAGTTAGCTGAATGTCTATTTGCTCTAAGTCCTCACGGCCTTGAGTTCTAACATTTAGCGTAAAGCGAGCGCAGGCCATTTCATCGAGACTAACATTGGTCGCAAAAACGACTTGTTCAGGGCTAATGCCCGAGTTAATACCAGGGTTAGCGCCAGATTTGTTACCAGAGTTCGCGCTAGCCGCGTCTAGTTCGGTAGCGGTATTTAGTGCCACATCGGCGCCAAATAACACAACTTTGCCTGGACGAGTCGCAAACTGCTCAGCCAAGTTGTTAAACCAATAAGCTCGATGTTCTGCTTCGGCATTTGCGTTGATGATTGCTGTACCGCCTTCTTTAAGGTGATTAAAGATCTCACCTTTGGCACGAACAATTCCGTCCAAACTACCAAAACCTTCTAAATGTGAAGGTGCGACGTTATTCAAAATCGCAACATCCGGCTCAACGAGTGAAGAGGTATAATCGATTTCACCAATATGATTCGCGCCAAGTTCAATCACACCATAGTCATGGTGTTCTTCGAAGCGAAGTAGCGTCAGCGGCACACCAATTTCATTATTAAAGTTTCCATTGGTCGCCAAAACCTGACCTTTTTGACTCATGATTGCCGCGCACATTTCTTTAACTGACGTTTTGCCTACCGAGCCTGTCATGGCGATATTTGGTGTGTTGACAGTCTTAGCGACAGCACGACCAATCTGACCTAGTGCTTTCAATGTATCTGGGACAACAAACTGAACAATATCTTGCTCGACGGCTTGTTCAACAATGACGGCAATTGCGCCTTTTTTAATTACGTCCGCGACGAATTTAGAACCATCAAAAGATGGCCCTTTTAATGCCAAGAAAACCTGGCCTTGCTTAATATGACGACTATCTGTCGAAATCTCGTCAATACTCGCAGTACTATCTATCAATTGGCAGCCTTTCGGGTGCGTAGGTGCAACCGCTAAGACGTTTGATAACCAATTCAAATCTGCTTTGATCATAAAATACCTTCTTGAGCCGAACTCAAAAGACCCGCAACAAAAGCTCGTTCATCGTAGTCGAACACTTGTTTTCCGATAATTTGGTACGCTTCGTGGCCTTTGCCGGCAATTAAAACTGCATCACCCTCTTCGGCTTGTTGCAACGCCAACTGGATGGCTTCTTTGCGGTCATATTCAACCTGATGTTGAGCCGGGGTTTCGAATCCTGCCATGATATCACTAACGATTTGCTCTTGGCTCTCCGTTCTCGGGTTATCATTGGTCACGATGACACTGTTTGCGTATTTTTCCGCCACCTTCGCCATTAAAGGACGCTTGCTTGTATCTCTGTCGCCGCCACAACCAAAAACCAAAATAAGTCTACCTGACAAATGTTGTTTCGCTGCTTTTAAACTCGCTTCTAACGCATCTGGTGTATGTGCATAGTCAACAATGGCAATCGGTTTGTTTGGTTCAACAAATAATTCTAGGCGCCCCGGTACTGGTGTTAATTCAGTAAATTTTTGGCTATCGAAAGACCAACCCGACACGACGGCCGTTGCAAATACCGCAGCGATATTAGCCGCATTAAATGCACCGTAAAGAGGTAAGTTAAGGGTGGTGCATTCGTGGCTACCACCAATTTGCCAATCTAGTTCGACTTGCAAACCATAGGCGTGACAATCTATTTGTTTAATCCAAACGTACTCTTCAAAACCGAGGGTCTTTTTGGTTTCACCCACAGCAATGATGCGCTGCTCTTGAGGCAAAATATCAACAAGTTTTAAGCCATACTCATCATCAATATTGATAACAGAGTTATTCGGGCGGTGCTTAATAAACAATTTAGCCTTTTCATTAAAATAGGCGTCCATAGTCCCGTGATAATCAAGGTGTTCGTGAGTCAGATTAGTAAATACAGCCGTCTCAAAGCTCAGACCATCGACTCGGCCTTGCGCGAGCGCATGTGAAGAAACTTCCATCGCTACGGCTTTAAATGTGTGATTTGGATCTTGTTCAAACTCTGACAAAAGACGATACACATCGGTAATGCCCGGTGTCGTGTTATTTGATGGCACCATAGATTGATAGTGACCTGTGCCCATTGTGCCAATGACTGCACAACTGCCAACTGAGCCGTGTTGTTGGTTAGAACCTTGGTTTTGCTCGTGATTAATACTTGATGCTTGGTTAAAGCTTGGCTTACCAAGCGATAACTCAGCAATTTGCGCTAACAAATGACTGATTGAGGTTTTTCCATTGGTACCCGTAATACCAATTATTGGCATAGGCTGACCATGTTGGAAATAAAACGCCTGACACAAATCAGCTAACTGCGCTCGCAGTTCTGGTACACAAATAAAGATAACTTCTGGATGCGCTTTTTGAAGTTGTTCAACTAAATCGCGTTTTGTATTGGTTGGTATTCCATCTTTATCGGGGATATTGTTTTCACTCTCTTGAGCAACAAAACAGGCTTCATCAATGACGACCGCACTTGCCCCGTTTTTGATAGCAGACTCAATAAAATCTATGCCATTTAAGTCATGTCCGGCTAAGGCAACAAAAACGTCAAACCGTCTAATAAGACGGCTATCTTGTAAAATTCGACTGTTCGTTGTTTTTAAAGCGCTATTTTCTCCTTGCTGCAGGTCGAGCGCTTTTTCTAAATGAGCCTTTAAAGACTCTGCAATTTGTTGACTATTAGTTAACGTTTTCATGCTTGCGCCTTATATCCGCTAACTGGATCTTTTTGTCCCCTGCTGCGTCGGGAGCGACGTTTAACATACGAAGGGTCTCTTGCATTATTTTGCCAAAGGTTGGGGCAGCGGTTTCGCCACCGTAATAATAATCACCTTTAGGGTCGTTTAGGACGACAACCACTGCGATTTTTGGATTTGAAACTGGGCCAACACCAGCAAAGGCATTGACGTAATCATGACCATAACCACCCGCAGTTGCCTTTTGACTCGTCCCTGTTTTACCTGCAACACGATAACCAGGAACGATTGCATTTTTACCAGAGCCTTCTTCACTCACCACGCTTTCCATCATATTTAAAACACTGATGGCAGTTTCTTCTGAAATAATGCGTTTTTGTGGTTTTTCGACGCCTGTTTTAATAATTGAAAGTGGACGACTGATACCACCCGCTCCAATCGTCGTGTACATTCTTGCTAACTGAGCGGCCGTAACCGAAATACCATAACCAAAGGACAAACTTGCAATTTCTGAGTCAGACCAACGACGACGGTCATTAAACAAACCAGTACTTTCACCGACCAAGTCAACGCCCGACTGGTCAACTAAGCCCATGTCATAGTAAAGCTCCAAAAACGATTCTTTTGGTGTTGATAAAGCTAATTTTGTTGAGCCCATATTTGATGAATATTTTAAAACATCCGCCAAGCTCAATAGTCCGCGGTTGCGAGGATCAGAAACACGACGACCACCTAAACGCATGTAACCTGGCGAAGTATCGACCAAGTCGAGAGTGCCGTATGAACCGTATTCTAACGCGTTAATAACTGACAGTGGCTTCATGGTTGAGCCCGGCTCAAAAGTATCAGTGATGGCACGGTTTCTAAAACGATGAACCGGAACGTTGGTGCGGTTGTTTGGGTTAAATGATGGGCTGTTCACCATAGCCAGAACTTCTGCTGTTTCAACATCAACCACAATGGCACTACCAGAAGCGGCTTCAAAGGTTTGCACGGCTTTTTTCAGCTCTTGATAAACCACCGACTGAATACGCTGATCAATGGTTAAAGTGATGTCTTGGGGCTCTGAGCCTTTTTGCTCTTCAATGATTTCAATTTCACGGCCCTTGGCATCTTTAATGATCTTACGTTTGCCTGGTGTGCCTACCATCCAGTCATTGTGGCGAAGTTCGATGCCTTCAATACCTTCGCCGTCGATATTGGTAAAACCAACGACGTGAGCGGTAATTTCACCCGCTGGGTAATAACGTTTTGATTCCTCACGCAAACGTACACCCGGAATACGCAACTGCTCGACATAGTCGGCAACCACTGGGTTGGTTTTGCGTTTTAGATAAATAAAGCGCTTGTTGTGGTTGTTGGTAATTCTGGCGATGAGCTCTTGCTCTTCCATTTGCAGGACTTTAGCCAAGGCTTTCCAACGCACGTCTGTATCAAACTCTGGATATTCCAAAACGCGTTTAGGATCGGCCCAAATGGTTTGAACTGGAACACTAACAGCGAGTTCGTTACCGTGACGATCGGTGATCATGCCACGTTGAACGGATGATTTTTTAACGCGGACCGTGCGGTTGTCGCCTTCTTTGATTAGGCGTTCTGGTTGAATAATTTGCAGATAAGCGGCGCGAGTAACAACCGAGCCAAAGACCAAGACTAAACAAACAACAACGAACTGAAAACGCCAGCGATTGACGGTCGGTTTGGCTTTTTGTTTAGCGTGAATGTTCTTTCTATTGGATTTTTGGACAGACGAGGCCACTGCCCCTTTTTTGGTGCGTTTGGTTGTCGATTTTTTGTTGTTTTTCTTTTCGTTCAACCAGTCCTTCATGGCAAGGTAACCACCACCTCTTCATCTGTTGTCGGACGACTCATATTTAAACGTTCACGGGCGATTTGCTCGACACGACTGTGTTCGGCCAACGCTCGCTGTTCTAACAACAAATGGCGCCAATGTACGTCGATGTCATCGCGCTGTTGCAACAAGACATCTTGTTGGATCACCATTTGTCTATTTAACTGTGCCCAGTGCACCACTGCCGTAGCAGCGACAACATTGAGCAGCAGAAGCCCCACTGTAAGTGAATACTTACGTATGTCTTTGAGAATATAACGAGCTAATTGAGCATCGATGACATTTGTTATAGTTATGTTCATGTCGATAATCTTTCAGCGACTCTCAAGACGGAGCTGCGCGCACGGCTATTGCTAGCAATTTCTTGTTCCGATGGCTTTATTGCTTTGCCAATCGGCTTTAATTTAATACCTACGTTCAATTCAGCTTCAGTCATAGGTAAGCCTCGAGGGACTTGTTTGCCCTTGCTTTCCTTACGAATGAACTGTTTTACAATGCGATCTTCCAACGAATGGAAGCTAATCACTGATAAGCGACCTGTTGGTTTAAGTACTTCTAGTGAAGACTCAAGGGCCTTTTCAATTTCAACCAACTCACTGTTGATATAAATGCGAATACCTTGGAACGTACGAGTGGCTGGGTGTTTCTTTTCTACCTTGCTCTTTGGCACAGTAGAGGCAACCAAATTCGCCAAATCGGTTGTTGTTAACAATGGCGACTCGTCGCGTGTGTTAATGATCTTGCGAGCGATTTTACGAGCGAATTTTTCTTCACCGTAAGTCTTTAGCGCAAAAACAATGTCGTCTTCTTCCGCTTTTGCTAGCCAGTCCGCCGCGGAAATACCACGGGTGAAGTCCATGCGCATATCTAATGGGCCTGGTTTCATAAAACTAAAACCGCGATCGGCTTCATCTAATTGCGGTGAAGAAACCCCTAAATCCATCAAAATACCGTCGACTTTACCGACAACGTCGTGTTTTTGCGCAACCGCAAGGATCTCTGAAAAAGGCGTGTGTTCGATAGTGAAGTTGGCGACATCTGCAAATCGTTTTGCCGCTTCAATTGCCGTAGGGTCTCGGTCGATGGCGATGAGACGTCCCTCATCACCCAATTGTTCTAGAATATGTGAAGAATGGCCACCGCGTCCAAATGTACAATCTATATAAATGCCGTCAGGCTTAATCGCTAAGCCGTCTATAGATTCTTGTAATAATACCGATACGTGTGCTGTCATTTTGCTGCCGTTTGCCTATTGGGTCGATTAAAATGAAAAGTCTTTTAATCGATCGGTTAATTCATAATTACCTGCCAGCTCGGTTTCAATATCTTCTTCCATCTGAGCTTGCCACTGCACTTCAGACCACATTTCGAATTTATTTAACTGACCGCTCAAAACAATCGACTTTTCTAAACCAGCGTGCTGGCGTAACTGAGCAGGTACTAAAATACGTCCCGACTTATCCATGTCGACCTCGTGAGCGTTGCCTAATAACACGCGTTGAACACGGCGCTCATGAGGATTCATAGAGGATAATTGACGCAATTTAAACTCAACGTCTTCCCATTCAATCAAGGGATATAACAACAAACAGGACTGGTGCAAGTCGACCGTACAAACCATTTTACCTTCAGACTCAGACAGCAAAACTTCACGGTATCGAGTTGGAATCGATAACCGTCCTTTGTTGTCTAAAGATAAAGTGTTCGCTCCGCGAAACATGCTGGCTCCATATTGTGGTTGTTATTTCCACCGAATTTTTTTGGGTATGAGATCCAATTTATCCCACAATTTCCCACTAATTCACAATTTAAGCCGTTAAACAACCTAAAGTCAAGCAAAGAAACGGCAATAAATTGCCGCTCAAATCAATTAAAATAAGGGATATAAGTAAGACAATGAAAATAGTGGGGAAAAGTGGGGAGATTGATCGAAAAAGATCGTTTAGGCGATTCGCTGCTAGCACTAAAACACCTTGTTACATCTAAACCACTCATCACTCTGCCTTTTAATTGATTGAGAACGAACGTTATTGTATTTTTATTCGGCATAATTTTTTACAAGGAAAGTTGCTTTGAAGTCCGTTGTTTCATCTGTTTTATTATTAGCCTCTGCTGTATTCACTTCTTTTAGTTCGAATGCACAAGAAATTCTTAATCCCAAACAAGACTGGCAAATTTTAGAAACGGCCAATTTTAAAATTCATTACACGCCAAACTATCAAGACTGGGCCTTTGATGCCGCGAATGAATTGGAGCATTCGCAGCAATTAATAGCTCAGCAACAAAGCCGTACTCTGACAGAAAAAGTCGATGTCGTTGTGTTTGATCCTTTAAACAGCTCAAATGGTTTTGCCATCTCGTTCAGCAACAAGCCATTTATGGCGTTGTTTGCTACGTCTGCGTTGTCGGACTCTATCATCAGTAACAGTGACAGCTGGTCGCAGTTATTAGCCTTACATGAATATGTTCATCTGGTTCATTTGGGACAAAAGGACAGAGCATCATGGCGTCAAACATTAAGAAAATACAATGACTTGTATGATGCTTATGCGTCAGGGTTGACTCGTTGGGCTGCGGAAGGTTATGCAACATTACTAGAATCTAAGCTAACTGGACGTGGCCGTTTGTATGACGCACAAGTTGAAGCAATAATTTTACAATTTGCTCGCGAAGGTGCTTTGCCAAAATATTCACAGTTAAGCTCGACAACGGGCAGCTACAAGGCAGGGTCAATGGCCTATTTGGTTGGCGCACGCTTTTTAGCTTGGTTAGAAAAAGAATATTCTGAACAACACTTAGATGCAGTGTGGACAAGAATGCGCGGCGAAGCAAATCGCGATTTTGATAAAGCGTTTAAGGGCATTTTTCAACAGCCGGCCGCACAGCTTTACAAAAGATTTGTTGCTGAATATACCCAAATGGCGATGAATAGCGAGCAACAGAACGACAGCGCCGAGTTGTGGTTTGATGCTAATTTTGAACTGCGTTCACCGACATTTAGCCCAGATCAAAGTAAGTTTTTGGCAATAGAAGCCACCAACGACACCTCGCCAAAATATACACTGTCTGTTTATGAAACCGGTATCAATACCAAAGCCATTGAACGTTTTGAAAAGAAAAACGCGTCTATTTTAGAAGACGATCCGCAAGATATCCCGGATAACAAGCCAGCAGTATTTAACAGCAAACAAATCATCGCCTTAAACTCAATCAACGGAAAAGGCGTTCGCTTCCCGAGATGGTTGAACGAAGAAGTCGTTCTTTATGTTGCTAGCTCGACCGATAATCAAGGTCACCAGCACCAAGACTTGTTTAAATGGGATATTGAATCAGGCAAAGTCGAACAACTGACAACAAGCATGAATCTTCGCCGCTTTGATATTTCTAGTGATGGTCAGTTTGTTGTAGCAGAGCGAAACGAGTTTGGTAAATCAAGCATGGTTAAAATTGAGATAGCTCAATTAAGCTTAGATAAACAAGCCTCAGTGACTGAGCTAAAAGCCCCTTCTCTAGAAAAAAGCTATGACTTCCCTAGACTCAACCCGAACAACCAAAAACAGTTAGCCTACTTATCAAGAAGCACAAATGGCAACTGGCTAGTAAAACTAGGCCAGTTAGATGTTGGTAAAGAAGAAAAGTTAGGTGATAAGCAAGTTGGAAAATTAAGCTCAGAAAAAACCATCGCGCTACCGAGCAATTATCAATTCTTGTCTTATTTGAATTGGACACCAGATGGTGAATCCTTGTTATTTGTCGCCAGTCAAAACAACCAATTGTTTACCTATAAATACAATTTAAAAAGTGATTCACTGAGCCGAATTACTAATGGCGAACACCCAGTCGCTTGGCCAACTTTGTGGAATCAAGAAGGTGAATCGCGTTTGGTTTATGCCTCAACTCGTTCTACCGGTCCAAACCTCTATGTACAACCAATGGCCGACACAGACAATAAAGTCGTTGATGTTGCCATTCCACAGTCACAGACTGCGCGCACTGAATACACCAAGAATACGGACTCCAAATATTTAATGCCATTGGCTGGTACGTCAAATGAATTTGTAAACAATTCTTCGGTGCCATACAACTCCGATGCGGGCTTGGGCGATCAAGATATGTCACTCATTTTAGCCGGGACTAGCAGTACCACTTCGACCAACCTATTTGAAATTGGTGTGAAAGGCGCTGATTTAATGCAACGATTAAGCTGGATGGTGACCGCAGGCTTTGACGATGCGCTTTCAGGTTATAGTGGCTATGTCAGCTGGAAAGGCTGGCCTGTGAACCTCACGGCTAATGCCTTCTCGTTAGAACTAGACCCATCAAAACAGTCTAGCGAAGTATTCGGAACCACCATTAACAAAGATGGCTTTAACATCAACGCTGATTGGAGTTATGGCATTTATAGTGGCTGGTTAGAGACTTATCGCGGAGAGCTCAATTCAACATTAGCCTACACTCGTTTGGATGACGCCGCATTCACCACAACCGAATATGACAATGATGGAAATCCTATAACGACATTGATTGAGAGTACTGGAAACAGTGAACGTTCGTTCCAGATTGGTCACAAACAAAGGCTGTCTTACGATGTTCAATCTTTTGCAGTATTTCAGTCGAGTGACATAACTTGGATCACCGGTGAAACCGAGCTTTCAAATAACAAGGCAGACAAATACTCCTGGAATGGTCATCAAGGCTCGTTTTTAATGGGCGCAACATGGTTAGATGTGTCGCTAACGGCAGAACACACTTGGGCGACTCGAGATGACAGTGACGTTAACTTATTAAGTTTCGGCGGTTTGGACTCCACAATTGTAGCAAGCCACAACCTACCGAATTGGGTCTTTATTCCAGAACTGCCGTTTGCAAAGGCAACGGGTAACCAGTTTACTCGCAATACCGTGAGCCTTGGTCCAAAAGGCAGCTTCCAAGTTTACTACTCTGACCTTGAGCTGGAATCTCAATCGAGAAACAACTTCTCATCGACTCAAAATACCGATCAAGAATTTAGTATCTATGGTATTAGAGGCAAGATGGCCGTTGATTTGGTTGGATTGAGTTTGACCGGAATCGGTATTGAATTTGGCTTGGCGAATGTCACTGAAAAGCGTTTAGAAGCTGACGAAGAAGACACGCAAGCTTGGCTGAGCCTGAAATACAATTATTAATTGTTTTTACACTGCCAACTTCGTTTTGAAGTTGGCGTGTAGATTTGTTGGAGGCACAAAAACGCCCATGACTTAACTGGACTAAATTAATAACTAACTTAAAAAAGCTAAAGCGTAGAAATTGCTCGGCTGAAGATTATTTTTAGTGGCTCAAGGTTTAAATTTACTCCCGCGACATTTGCATTTATCCAGTTTTGGCGAGATATTCTAGGCCATGTGATGTCATAGCCGAGCGTATATAACATCTCCTCAAAAAAGAATCTAAGCACTCTACCATTTCCTTCTCGAAATGGGTGAAGCAAATTAAGCTCACAAAATAGATCTGCTACTTTTTCAATAAGCTCATTATTATTTTTGCATTGAGCTAGATCGGGAATGGTATTGAATAGTTTTTTGCGCCTCTGGCTCAATTCGAGTCCAAGTACAAAAGCGAGTCTCACCTTTTGAGATATCTACATCTCTTGTTTCGCCAGCCCAAACATATAAGTCTTGAAATAAATGGAAATGCAGCTGTTTTAAGTGCTCAAACGTAAAGTCGGATATTGTGTTTTGTGATGGGTTATAAGTTCTGTAACGCTCTGCTGTAAATTCAGCCTCAGCTTCACTGAGTATATCGGGGTCTCTAATGTTTAAAAGGTTAATTAAAACATCAGAATCAGAGTAGCAATATTTATCGCTTGCTACTCCGTATTTATCTCGCATATTTACGTTTCAGCTCATCCAATGATTTGCCTTCACCATTCTTTTTTAGTGATAGGCCTTCGTAGCTTAAGCTAACCTTAAAGTTTTCCATTTTAGGCGTAAATTTTGATTTTTGGTTGTTGCTAGAAGTGGTAATTGTCGGTGCCATAACTCCTCCCAAGTGTCTTTAATTTTAACTTAGTAAAACTCAAATTGCCATTTTGCAGTCTATTTATTTATGCTAACAACAAAAGCTTTAGTAATTGGAATGCCCAACTATTGCGGGGCACTTCATCCAAGTATAAGGTGGCATTTCAGATGCGAGGCTTTGGATTAAAAATTAGAACTTTGTTTGACTCACCTAAACACGTCACAAGCAAAATTTACGTCAAATAAATCAGGTGTTTTAAGTTCAATGTTTCCGAATACAGAATGGTTGTAGTCTATAATCAAATCCTGCTCCTTTTTGTATATCGTACAAACGGCTTGTTCATGTTCTAATTCATATCCCGCAGTCTCAGTTAGGAATTCACCAGTAATTTCTTTATCAACCTTTATAACAATAGGGTAAGCATCGTTGTTCTTGTTGAAAATAACCCAAGTTTTTGCTTCTAAGTCTGAACTGAAAATATAATAACTTGCTCCAATTTCGAACTTATATTTGCCTGTATCCAATTTAGTTACATTATTAAACCGATAATACATACAGGTAAGGGTATTAACATTCACCAAGCTAATTGCCACAACCAATGTGGCCAGCCCAGTAAAAAATGCGATGTTCTTATGTTTATTCAATGTGTTTATCCGCCTCTTTCAAAACTGTTTTAACGCCTTCTGCCACTCCTCCTGTAACTACATCTGTTGCAGAGGTTGGTACAGTACTACCTGAAGTAGATGTTCCCGGTAGATTCCCCCCAGCTTCCACAGCTTCAGCAAGAGCACCAACTAGCTCTTCGTTAGCTGCAGTACTTTCTTGAATCGCCTCTGTTGCATCAGTTGTTGAGCCTTCGCCTTGTTGTAGTTTTTTTAACTCTTCCCACTTTTTTTCTGTCTTTTCAGCAGAGTTTTGTGAACTTTCTTTAAGTTCCTGTGTTTTT
>NZ_CEYNSH010000018.1:0-58766 GCF_982872775.1 Psychrosphaera sp.
TATAAAACATTAAAGCAAATGGATTAAGCTGACGTTCTGAATTGTAATGTGTTAGCTAAAGGAAGCTCTGACATTAAAAAGCCCGTTGCAACAATCACACTGCAACGGGCTTTAATTTTTATAGATGGTTTAACAGGCTAGTTCGCTAACTCAGAAATTATTTCTGACGTTTGAACTCAGCTGTTTTTGACCATTGAGGCCATACTGGGCTGTTTGCTACTTGCTCACCAACATCAAAGAACAACTGAACGTCTTGAACCGCACCGCTTAAGTCCCAGCTCTCACGGTATTTGTCACACGGCTGGTGGTAACAACCACGAACAATTAGTTGCATTTTTTTGCGGTAGTTCGCTGTTGCCTCATCGATTGGTGTTACACCACCACCGGCATAAAGAGCAGGTACACCGACTTTTGCAAAGTTAAAGTGATCTGAGCGGTAGTAATAACCTGCTGATGGGTTCTCACCAACTGCTAACGTACGGTTTTGCTTTTTAGCTGCATTGGCTAAGTACTCGTCCATGTCTGATTTACCCAGACCTTGTACGTTGACCTCTTTTACACGGCCCAACACGTTTAAGCTATCCATGTTGATGTTAGCCACTGTATTTTTAAGTGGGATAACTGGGTTTTGTGCGTAGTATTTAGAGCCTAATAAACCTTGTTCTTCAGCTGTAACCGCAAGCATAGTCACGCTACGCTCTGGTGCTTTATCTAGCTTTGAGAAGGCTTGAGCAATCTCTAACATTCCACCGATACCTGTCGCGTTATCGTGGGCACCGTTATAAATTTGGTCACCTTTTTTAGACTCATCAACACCGATGTGGTCCCAGTGTGCCGAATAGATGATGTGCTCATCAGGGCGCTCAGAACCAGGAAGAGTTGCGATGAAGTTGTAACTGGTTGACTTCTTCACTTTAGATTTAACGGTTACCGAAGCGGTTAAGTCACCAAGGTCCGCATTAAATGGTGCTGCCATGGCTTTTTTCTTAAGTGCATCAAAATCAAGTCCGGCTTGTTTGAATAACTCAAGGGCAACGTCACGTTGAATCCAACCTTCGACGTTGACTCTGTCTTTGTTCCCATCGGCTTTGAATAGGCCGTATTGAGGACCAGTCCATGAGTTTTCTACCACTGTCCATGGATATGATGCTGGTGCAGTTTCGTGAACGATAATGGCACCGGCCGCACCTTGACGGCTGGCTTCTTCATATTTGTAGGTCCAACGACCGTAGTAGGTCATGGTTGTGCCTTGGAATTTTGATTCGTCGCCAGACTCATAACCCGGATCATTAACAAGAATAACGGCTGTTTTGCCTTTCATGTCGATGCCTTCGTAGTCATTCCAGCCGTACTCTGGTGCGTTGATGCCATAGCCAACAAAAACTAGTTCTGAGTCTTTCAGTTGTTCTAGCTCACTGCTTCGGCTGGTGCCCATGACCATTTGTTCACGGTATTTATATTTGTTGCCGCCAATTTCTAGCACTTGGTCTTCAGATGCGGTGATTTCTAACAAATCAACAGGCTGTAAAAAACTGTCGCCATTACCAG
Source organism: Psychrosphaera sp. (assembly GCF_982872775.1). NCBI lineage: Bacteria > Pseudomonadati > Pseudomonadota > Gammaproteobacteria > Alteromonadales > Pseudoalteromonadaceae > Psychrosphaera > Psychrosphaera sp. Next base: position 1,549 of record NZ_CEYNSH010000018.1, read on the forward strand.
GCTTAAAACCATAGCTCTTGAATTGTTTTGTTAGGTAGTCCAACAATAATTTTTCGCCTGGGCCTGTTGGTAAACGACCCATATACTTATCGTCTGCAATTTCTTTAACATGAGCGCTTAAATCAGCCTCGGTTATTGATTGATAAGCTTTATCAAAATCTTTGTCGGCCGACATTACTGGTGCGGTTGCCAACAATGTAAGGGCCGCGATTCTTTTTATCATTATTCTTTCCCTTTTAAATTTAAAAGATTGCTCTTGGTGCGGTATGATAACCGGTAACACTCTGACTATATTCTAAGTTTGGTTCGATTTCGAGAGCGAACGTGGCCAACTGACGAATCTATTCACAATTTTTAGAGGTTAGATGAAAAAGTTTTCAAGTTTTACTCATTGGACAACCGAATTTGCCGAGCAAGGTTGTTTTGATGATATCAATCACATGACTGCATTTGATGAGTGGCAACAATGGCCAAGCTGTGCCGCCCTCGATTCTCTATTGCCTTATGACGTTATGAATAATAACGACAAAGCCATCCAGTTCGTAGAACAAGACCCAAACAAAGACTACTCCGCGGTAGATTACGAAACTCAGATTTTCGACACAGGCCAAGTTCCAACAAGAAAAGAGTCATGGCACGATATTTTTGGCGCACTCGTTTGGAGCATGTTTCCACTTTCCAAAGCCAAAATTAATGAACTTCACGTCAAAGATATTCGTAGTAACGGAGCACAAGAACGCTCAAAGCTACGAAATGCGCTCACGTTATTTGATGAGTGTGGAGTGGTCATTGTTACTAAAAACCAACAACTGTTAGAGCAGCTTCGAAACCATCAATGGGACGAGGCGTTTTGGCAAAATCGAGAGTTGTGGCATCAAGCAAGCAGCGAAGGTGTCGCGGTTTATCAGTTTGGTCATGCTAACTATGAAATGCTGACAAAGCCTTTTGTTGGACTTACTGGCAAGTGGGTGGTGATTGACTCAAGTGCGGAGATACTTGGTTTACCTAAAAATGTTCAGTACCGCTTAATTGACCAAAAGCTCAATGCTTTATTGGATAACGGATTGTTAAACGATAATTCGAAGATGTCACCGTTACCATTATTAGGTGTACCGAAGTGGCATACAGATAATGAAGATAGAAACTACTACAATAATACAGATTACTTTAGACCTAAGCGCTAGCGCTATTTCTAATAACAATGCCTTTAAAACTAGAAAGAACTTGCGTAAATACGGAGACCCTTATGCAAAACTTAGTTACTAAACTTATAACGAGCGCGGCAGTTTGCGCATCAATAATGGCGTTTACTCCAACTAAAGTAGTCGCCTCTGAAGCTAAAGCGGCGGCTCCTCTTAATTGGACATTTAGCTCGACAGTATTGAATGACGGTCTACACAAGCCTTGGGGAATCGCAAAGTTACCGAATGACCTTTTTGTTATTACTGAGCGCGACGGTAAGGTCCGTATTTGGGACAACAAAAACAATACAATGACAGACGCTGATACGATGTTCACTGACTTTGTTTTTGAGTCAGGACAAGGCGGTATGTTGGATGTGTTGGCGCACCCTAATTTTAGTGAAAATAATCGAGTTTACTTTACTTATGCTGCTGGTCACCGATTAAAAAATGCAACGCGTCTATCTACTGCTGAAGTAACAGTCAAACGTGATGGTAACGGTAAAATTACCGAGTTTTCGTTAGAGAACAAAAAAGACATTTTCACGGCCCAACCGTTTAAAGCCGCTGGTTATCATTTTGCGGGTCGATTGGTCTTTATGCCTGATGGTACTCTAGTGTTTGGTGTCGGCGATGGTTATACCCATATGGACAAGGCACAAACGTTAGACAACCATTTTGGTAAAGTTGTTCGTATTAATGATGACGGCTCTGTACCAAGTGACAATCCTTATGTGAAGGCTGCTAAGTCAGACTCGTCAATCAAGCCAGAAATTTATTCTTATGGCCATCGCAACCCACAAGGGATGTACTATGACAAGAACACGGGATTGTTATTGTCAAACGAACACGGACCAAAAGGCGGTGATGAGATTAATATTATTCACCCTGATTTAAACTACGGTTGGCCAAAAATCACCTACGGTATTGATTACTCAGGAAGTGAAATTACTGAGCACACAGCATTACCAGGTATGCAGCAACCGTTAGTGAACTGGACGCCGTCAATTGCGCCATCTTCAATGTTGGTTTATGAAGGTGACTTGTTCCCAGAACTAAAAGGCAAAGTCGTCAACACGTCGTTAAAGTTTCAGGAAATTCGCGTTGTTGAACTAATGAAAACAGCAGCGACAAAAGCAGACAAAGACAGCCAGGATTACGCAAAGGGCGCTTGGATGCCAGTGAATCAATGGACATTCTTTAAAGATCAAAAAGAACGTCTACGCGACATCGTTGAGTCGGATGAAGGTCAACTATTGATTGTTACTGACAGCGGCAAATTGATTCGTATCAGTAAATAATTGGTATTTAAAAACTAAAAAAGAGAGCTCAGCTCTCTTTTTTTTATGTTCATCATTTGATGTGGAGGCCACTTTACGTGACCTTTGCGCTAGCCTTTTCCGGGCCAAAACTTCAGGCTTTTTCCTTGCAGCTTAACGACGAATCGAAACGCCTTCACCAATTAAGTATGTTTTTAGGTCTTGAATATCAATAATGTTTTTGTGGAAGACCGATGCGGCCAAGGCACCATCGACACCAGCTTGTTGGTATGCGTCTCTAAAGTGGACCATTTCACCCGCACCACCTGATGCAATGAGAGGGACCTTACAGACGTCTCTAATTAGCTTTAATTGCTCTAAGTCATAGCCTTGACGTACACCGTCTTGGTTCATACAGTTTAAAACAATCTCACCAGCACCGCGCTCTTGAACTTCTTTTACCCAGTCCGCTGTTTTGCGACCAGAGTTTAAGGTACGAGATTCATCACCAGTGAATTGATACACTTCGTATTCGCCGGTTTCTTTGTTGAAGTATGAGTCAATACCCACAACCACACATTGCTGGCCATAAGTATCGTGTAATTTAGTGATAAGTTCTGGGTCCATCAGTGCAGGGCTGTTGATTGAAATTTTGTCTGCACCCATGGCTAGGATTTCCCCCGCCTGTTCAACGGTTTTTATTCCGCCTGCTACACAAAACGGAATATCGATAACTTGTGCGATTCGGCTCACCCAGCTTTTATCAACAACACGTGTGTCACTTGATGCAGTAATATCATAAAAAACCAGCTCGTCAGCGCCTTCTTGCGCATAACGCTCGGCTAAAGGAACGATATCACCTATGGTTTCATGGTTTCTAAACTGCACACCTTTTACCACTTTACCGTCTTTGACATCTAAACAAGGAATTATGCGCTTGGCTAACATAGGGCGTTCTCTTTTTTGTACTGATTAATTATGAAGGTTTAAACCTATAAAATAGGGCCGTAATGTAGAGTGAAGACTCTAGTTGTGTCAAGTTTGGTTGTAAGACTGACGCGGTGAACTAAAGGTGCATACGTAGTCATAGGTTTCCAGACCAGAATTGATTTAAAAAGCCTGCTTCATTGGTTATGTTAGCAATAATTAACAAGAATGAATAATCCTTCATGTTTGACAACAGGATAACAATAACAATGAAAGTTTCGCGAAATCTTTTACCTTCTATGACTTCATTAAAAGTCGCCATGACCGGTGCTGCTTTATCGGTACTTGTCGCTTGTGGCGGTAATGAAACGACGACATCGTCTGCAGTACCAACATCGGAAGTCGCAGCTGTTAAAACATCGGCAAAAAATGCCGCTCAATTCAGTGAGCATTATTTGAAACGTGACGTAAGAGACGATGTGTTTTATTTCGTTATGCCGGACCGTTTTGATAATGGTGATCCGAGCAATGATTTGGGCTCTAAAACGATTAAAGAAAGCTCTGGTGGGTTTGATCCAACAAGTACGGGTCACTACCACGGTGGTGATATTAAAGGTCTAACTAAAAATCTAGATTATCTTAAGGACATGGGCATTTCTGCGATTTGGTTAACACCGATTTTGCGCAACCAAGCGGTACAAGGTGACTCATCTGGTTATCACGGTTACTGGCCACTAGACTTTACCGAAATTGACCCGCATTTAGGCACAAACGCCGACTTAAAAGAATTTATTGATGCGGCGCACGCCAAAAACATCAAAGTCTTTTTTGACATCATTACTAATCACACGGCCGACGTCATCAAATATGAAGAGTGTCACGGTGAAGGTAAACCTCAGTTTAGTACTGACAGCCAGCTTTGTAAGTACGTGAGCCTTGCAGATAAAGCAGCAGGAAAAGGCTATACACCATTTATTCCTGAGGGCCATGAAAATCTTAAAACACCTGCTTGGTTGAATGATCCTAAGTATTACCACAACCAAGGTGACAGTACGTGGCAGGGTGAAAACTCAATCTACGGCGACTTCATGGGTCTTGATGATATCGATACAGACAACCCAGAAGTCGTCAAAGGTATGATTGATATCTTCAACAATATCATCAAAGAGTTTAAGCCAGATGGCTTCAGAATCGATACGGTTAAACACGTCAACATCGAGTTTTGGCAAGAGTTTACGCCGGCGATCATCGACTTTGCTAAAGAGCAAGGCATTCCAAACTTCTTTGTATTTGGTGAAGTATATTCTGGCGACCCTAAAGAGTTAAGCTCATTTACGACGACAGGTGATATCCCTTCGGTACTGGATTTTGCATTCCAATACCGCACTAAAGATGTGTTTGCCTATGGTAAAGGGACTGACAACCTAGCAGACCTATTCAGTAACGACGTTCTTTATAACGATCATAATAGCTCGGCTGACTACCTAATGAACTTTGTTAGTAACCACGATGTAGGCCGTCTTGGTTATACATTAGACCAAGCAATGCCTGAAGCGAGCGAAGAAGAAAAAATTCGTCGTGCATTGTTATCAAATTCTCTAATGTATTTTGGACGCGGTATTCCAGTGGTTTATTACGGTGACGAGCAAGGCTTTACCGGTGACGGTGGTGACCGTGGTGCACGTGAAGACATGATGCCGTCTGTGACACCAGAATATAACGACAACAACTTATATGGTACTGACAAAACGACCGCCGATAACAACTTTGATCAAACGCACCCAATTTACCTAAAACTAGCGGAATATGCTGAGGTATATCATGCACATGAAGCGCTGAGAAAGGGTAAACAAGAAGTATTGTTTGCAGATGAGAAGCCTGGAATCTTTGCTATTAGCCGTACGCTTGAGTCGGGTGAGCGTTATTTCGTTGTATATAACTCATCATCGTCAATGGACATGACGTTTACTGCACCAGCAACCGATTTATCGGTTGTTTATGCAGATACAGACAATGGACTATATGATGCAAATGCCGTCTCTGACACAATTTCTATTGCTCAATTTGAGGTTACGTTACCGCCTCTGAGCTTGGTCATTCTAAAGTAAAGTCAGTAAGGTAAAACCCATCATGTAAGACCAGTGGTGTTACATTAAACGAAAAGCGCAGAAATTCTGCGCTTTTTTTGTAACTGATTGTCCTAACAGGTATTACCAGTGATTTAACTTTTGTTTAATCCTCTACTATGCTTTCACATTGACGGTTTTTAAACGTAAAATGTGGGACAAATCAAAAACATCCGACCCACCTTCATATCGGGATCACTATGAGCCAAGAATCACTAAAAAGTCCGCTTTATATTCATTACGCTGGCCCGGCGCTTATCGAGACGCCACTGCTCAACAAAGGTACTGCTTTCTCTAAAGAAGAACGTACCAACTTTAACTTAATGGGGCTACTACCGCCTCGTTACGAGACCATTGATGAGCAGGTTGAACGTGCTTATATGCAGTACTCGAGCTTCCAAGAGCCGATCAATAAACACATTTACCTACGTGCGATTCAAGATAGCAACGAGACGTTGTTCTTTAAGTTGGTTAATCAACATATAGCCGAAATGATGCCAATCATTTACACACCGACGGTAGGTGATGCGTGTGAGAAGTTCTCAGATATTTATCGCAGCAACCGTGGCTTGTTTATTTCGTACACCGAGCGTGATCAAATGGATGAGATCTTGCGCAACGCCACAAAACACAAAGTTAAAGTGATTGTTGTGACAGACGGCGAGCGTATTCTAGGTTTAGGTGACCAAGGTATTGGTGGTATGGGTATTCCAATTGGTAAGTTATCGCTGTACACCGCGTGTGGCGGTATTAGTCCAGCTTACACTATGCCTATTACTCTAGATGTAGGTACAAACAACGAGAAGTTACTGAACGACCCTATGTATATGGGTGAGCGTCACAAGCGAATTGGCCAAGAAGAATACGACAAGTTTGTTGAACGCTTTATTGTTGCTGCGCAAAAACGTTGGCCTGGTGTGATGATTCAGTTTGAAGACTTTGCCCAGCCTAATGCGATGCCATTATTAAAACGCTATCGCGACCGCGTTTGTTGTTTTAATGATGATATCCAAGGTACAGCAGCGGTGACTGTAGGTACGCTTTTAGCGGCCTGTCGTAAAAAAGGTAAAAAGCTTTCAGAACAAAACGTCACTTTTGTCGGTGCTGGTTCAGCAGGTTGTGGTATCGCTGAACAGATCATTATGCAAATGCGTGCCGAAGGTTTGTCTGATGAAGAAGCGCGAGCAAAAGTCTTCATGATTGACCGTCATGGCTTAGTAACAGATGGCATGTCAGGTCTGAGAGATTTCCAACAAGCCTTAGCACATTCACCATCAGAGTTATCGGACTGGTCAATCTCAGGTGAATATGCAACGTTACAAGAAACGATTGAGAATGCTAAACCTGGTATTTTAATCGGTGTTTCGGGTGTCCCAGGCTTATTCACCAAAGACGCAATTACCGCTATGTACAATGCTGACAATCAACCAATTGTTTTCCCATTGAGTAACCCAATTAAACAAATTGAAGCTCGTCCAGAGCAGGTGATTGAATGGACAAATGGCGATGCAATTGTTGCGACAGGTAGTCCATTTGGCGAAATCACCTTCAATGGCCAAACTTATGATATTGCGCAATGTAATAACGCGTATATTTTCCCAGGTATCGGCTTAGGTGTAGTAGCAGTAGGCGCTAGAGTTATTTCTGATGAAATGATCATGGCGTCGAGTGAAACGCTCGCGGAAAACTCACCGTTAGTAAACAAAGGGCAAGGGGCATTATTGCCTGATTTGGTTGACCTACCTTCTCTCAGTCGAAAAATTGCCTTTAACGTTGCAAAAGTCGCAATGGAACAAGGCCACGCCTTGACGATTAGTGATGAAGAGTTAGCTGAGCGTATTGAGCGCAACTACTGGAACCCAGAGTACCGTCCATACAAGCGCGTTAGTGCTTAACGTAAACTTAATGACCCCAAAATTGGCTGGTTAAGACTTAAACATGCGCAATTATGAAGCGCCGAAATAAGGCGCTTTGATTAAAGTTATAGTTTTAGTCACACACAAAAAAACAGCTTCAATTGAAGCTGTTTTTTTTACTATCACGCCTAAACTCTACTGCTATTTTTAGATCAACATTAGTAACTAATTACAGCTGCTAAAAAAACGAGTGGGCTTACAGCAAAACGCATTAAGGCTTTAAGCTGAAGCAACAGTGTTACTGTGATTTAATAAAGTTTAATGCCCCTGTAATCGCTGCTACTTGCGCGTCATTACAGTTTTGCGCGTCTACCTTAGGGCTATCAGGGTAAACTTCTGTCGTTGTTTTGTATTGAGCGTCTGTTAAGCCCATACACAAACCTAGTGGCTTGGCATCATATTCAATGACACCTTCTTGTTGCAGTGGCACGCCGATAAGTTTGCCATCCGCGTCAGCAGGGGCAATATGAGTGATCTTTTCAACAGACTCGATAATTGCTTTTTGAAAGTCGAATTCAGGTGATTGAGCATCCGCAACAAGGTAAAAACCGTCAGGGATATTCCAGTTTTTTTGCTCAATAGCATCACGAGCGGCTAGCGCTGGTCTAAATTCTGAATTATCAGTGTCCGTTGTCTCATGTAAATCAACGTGGCAAACAGGTTTAATGTTTTTGGCCTTGAGATAATCAAGTAGTTGAGTTGACTCTTTAGCGCCAGAACCGTCAAAAAATGAACGATTAGGGTCGATGGCTAAGGGGTTCCAACGATTGATCGTTTCGTAACCCCAAGGACTCACACAAGGTGCAATAATAAAATTAAAATCTTGTAGATAATCAGCGGCGTCATTTAAGGCAAACTGAAGTGCACCTTGTACACCACTGGTTTCATAGCCATGAACACCGCCTGTGATGACAACTGTTGGGCGAGTGTCATCCCATTGAACTGACTTAATAACAAAAAGCGGATAATTATCTGCATCAATGACAAATGGTAAGTCAGCGTAGTTGAGTTGGCCGTATTGTTCCGTTTCAAAATGAGCAGGAAGTTTTGCTAACTTTGCAACGACTTCCTCTTGATAAGAGCGTTGTACACGTTGCTTCGCTAACCATTGCTGCTTTTCTTCATCACCCCATTTTTTGCCAGGAGTGCCGATTGGATAAGCTTGTTCTGTCATTGTTTTCAGTCCTTGTTGCTATTCGTTATTAAGCATTCGAAGTTATTTAACTTCTTCACCTGCTGCTTGTTTGTCGGCGTGATAACTTGAGCGAACAAACGGTCCTGATGCCGCGTGTTTGAAGCCTAATTTGTCGGCCTCAGCTTTGAACAAGTCAAACTCAGCTGGTGGCACATAACGCTCAACTGGCAGGTGGTGTTTGCTTGGCTGTAAATATTGACCAATGGTTAACATGTCAACGTCGTGTTCACGTAAGTCTTTTAGAACTTCAATAATTTCATCATTGTTTTCGCCAAGACCTACCATCAAACCAGACTTAGTATCTACTTCAGGGTGCATCTGCTTGAACTTTTTAAGTAACTCAAGTGACCATTTGTAGTTAGCACCAGGGCGAGCCAAACGGTACATGCGTGGTGCGGTTTCTAAGTTGTGGTTAAACACATCTGGTGGCGCTGTTGATAGAATCTCCAGGGCTTTGTCCATACGACCACGGAAATCAGGAACTAGGATTTCAACTTTAATGCCTGGGTTGTGTTCGCGAATTGCTTTTACACAGTCAGCAAAGTGTTGTGCACCACCATCTCTCAAATCATCACGGTCAACCGACGTAATTACCACGTATTTTAAGCCCATTTCTTTGATGGTAAGGGCTAGTTTTTCTGGTTCTTGAGCGTTAGGCGGTAAAGGGCGCCCGTGCGCAACGTCACAGAAAGGACAACGACGGGTACAAATATCACCCAAAATCATAAAGGTTGCTGTACCGTGGTTGAAACATTCAGGAAGATTAGGGCATGACGCCTCTTCACAAACTGAGCTCAGACCTTGGCTACGCATTGCTTTTTTGATGTTGTCGATTTTTTCACTCGACTTAGGTAATCGGATCTTTAACCAATCTGGTTTACGCAACATAGTGTCACGTTCAGAAGGCATGATTTTAACTGGGATGAGGGCCATTTTTTCAGCGTCACGAAGTTTGACACCGGCTTCTAATTTTGACGTCTTAACTGTAGTCATTATGCTCTCTTTTCGTTTAAAAACGGTGTTGGTAGACCGCTTTTATATTCAATTTCGGTGGCTGATAATTTATCAGCAAGAATGCGAGTTAACGGCTTGGCTGCGGCTTCAATAGTTTGAGGGCCATTTATTTGACTGGTTTGAACCATCTCCAAACCCGCATAGCCACATGGGTTAATTCGCAAGAAAGGCGCTAAGTCCATATCCACATTCAAGGCTAATCCATGGAAACTGCACCCACGTCTTACTCTTAAGCCTAGGGATGCAACTTTCTTTTCGTCGATGTAGACACCCGGGGCGTCTTTTTTTGCATAGGCATTGATACCAAAGGCATTGAGCATTTCGACAATGCTTTCTTCTATTAGCGTAACGAGGTCTCGAACCCCGATTTTTTTGCGGCGTAGATTAATAAGCAGGTAAATAACGAGTTGGCCTGGTCCGTGGTAGGTAACTTGACCACCACGGTCGACTTTGACAATGGGAATGTCGCCTGGGTTTAGGAGGTGTTCTTCTTTACCAGCTTGGCCTTGAGTGAAAACTGGGTCGTGCTCTACGACCCATAATTCATCAACCACGTTTTCGTCACGCAGATCGGTAAAGTTCTGCATCGCTTGCCAAATGGTTTGGTAGTCACCCGAGTCGATGTCTCGGATGATAATTTGGTGGTTAATGTCGCTCATGCCTTAAAGGACAACTCGAACAATATCAATCGCGCCAAGTTCGTTGTATACCAACTCCATGTGCTCTTTACTCGTTACGGTAACAGCGATAGAAACAGAGTGATAGTTACCCTTGGCGCTAGGTTTAACTTTTGGGGCGAAATCGCCTGGTGCAATTTCTTGCAACACTTCTACGATTTTGGTCGTCAAGTCTTCTTGCGCCAACCCCATCACTTTGAATGTTTGGCGACATGGGAAGTCTAACAATTCATCAAATTTAGTGTCTTTTACTGTCATTTTTTACCCTTTTTGAAAGTCTTCCCTAGACTTGTACTGCAATTGTTAAATTATAACTCAAACTTTTTACGAACGTAGTCCGACAAGCGCTTAAATAAGCTCCCTTCATTTACCTGATCAAGGGCAACAAGAGGGTAAGTTGTCACTACGTCATCTTCAATCTTTATAGTTAAAGTACCTACGACTTCACCTTTGTTGATTGGGGCTTCAAGCGGTTTATCAAGCGTGAAAGACGCTTTTAATTTTTCACGGTAACCACGAGGAATCGTGATTGCAGAGCTTTGGTTGATGCCCAGGCGGACTTGGTCTTTGTCACCCATGTAGATACGTTGTTTGGCAAATTCAGTACCTGCTTCATATGCAGTCAATGTCTCGAAGAAACGGAAACCATAGCTAAGTAGCTTTTTACTCTCGACTTTACGAGCTCGTTGGCTGCTTGCACCCATTACAACTGAAATCAAACGCATGTCGCCTTCTACGGCAGATGCTACTAGTGAATACCCGGCAGCTTGTGTGTGTCCGGTTTTTATTCCGTCAACATTTAAGCTTTTGTCCCAAAGTAAAGAGTTGCGATTAATTTGCGAGATGTTGTTGTAAGTAAAGTCTTTTTCTTTGTAAATGGCGTACTCTTCAGGTACGTCATTAATCAGCGCTTGGCCCAAAAGCGCCATATCACGAGCGGTAGATAGGTGACCCTCTGCAGTTAAGCCGTGACTGTTTACAAAATGAGTGTTTTGTAAGCCAATTTCGTCGCCGTATAGGTTCATTAACTGAGCAAACTGCTCTTCACTTCCGGCAATGTGCTCGGCCATCGCAACACAAGCGTCATTACCTGATTGGATTATGATACCGCGGTTTAGGTCGGCAACAGATACTTCTTTACCAACTTCAATGAACATTTTAGATGACTCAGGGAAGTTCTTCGCCCATGCATTACGGCTAACCGTAACCATGTCAGTTAATGCAATGTTACCTTTCGCAATTTCTTGACCAATAACATAGCTTGTCATCATTTTTGTTAAACTTGCCGGGTTTAACTGCTCATCGGCATTACTTTCGGCAATGACTTTACCTGTATCAGCATCAATTAGGATATACGCTTTTGCATTGATTGAAGGCGGGTTTGGGACGAGAACCTTTGCTTCAGCTACCAATGAAAGAGTGAGGGACGCAATGCTGACCAAAGAGATAAGAAATTTTTTCATTTTATTCCATTCATTTTAAGGTTACTGGTTTAAAAATTTTTGAGCGCGTATTATCCATATAGGAACACTAAGTGTCCAGTTTATGGAGCCAAAACACGTTCTACATCGACAGTTTGAAAGCCAAACTCCTTAATTTTTTGGAGTAAGTCATCGGCTTCTGTTTTTTCTTCAAATGGACCAAATACGAGCTGGTGCTGTTTTTCTTTTAACAACACTTTGGCTTGTTGATGAAGCATCAGTGATAAGCCTTTTAACGACTCGTTAGCACTGGTTTCATCTTCAAAGCCCTTTAAAGTGACCTGATATAGACTACTTTCAGGTTGATATGGTTCCACTTCAGGAATAATTAATTCAATTTCGACTTCCGCAGTTCCCGAGTCATACACGCCAAGTTTATATGCAGCAGAGTAGGACAGGTCTAATATTCGATCACCGTGAAAGGGGCCGCGGTCATTAACTCGAACAATCGCGGACTTGTTGTTTTTTAGGTTGGTTACTTTGATATAACTTGGTAGTGGAAGTGTTTTATGAGCCGCCGACATGCCAAACATATTGTAAATTTCGCCATTTGAGGTGTGGTGGCCATGAAACTTTTTACCGTACCATGACGCTGTCCCTCTTTGTTTGAAAGGCTTGCGTTCTGTCATCGGTGTATAACTTTTACCAAAAACTTTATACGGCATATTGCCGCGGCCTATCGGGTCTAAGGTAACTTCTGGGTCTTGTTGTTCTGTCATCGTCGGTGGACGCACAGGCGCACTGTCGTATTTGTCAGCATAACGCCCATTACTTATACAGGCAGTTAAAAACAATGTGCTAACCAACACCGCAGAGCGATAAAAAGGGAGTCTTAATTCCGAACCAAAAGTAAAATTGCGTAATGTCATTTTTATTAGCTTTATTATTAATAACTTAAACTGAGAAACCAAAACTAAACGTTTATTTAAACGGAAATAGTTTTTAACCTTTGAAATATTAACTGCTAGCCAACAAGCGCTTATTGGTTGCAATCGCCATTAACATACCAAAACTCGCCATCAAGGTCACGATTGAGGTGCCGCCATAACTCATTAATGGTAGGGGAACGCCCACTACCGGTAACAAGCCCGAAACCATGCCGATATTAACAAACAAGTAAACAAAAAATGTCAGGGTTAAGCTGCCGGCCAATAGTTTGGTAAACGCTTCTTGTGCTCGAACAGCAATAATAAGCCCTCGAATAATAATAAACGCGTAAACGGCGAGTAATAAAAGTACGCCAACAAAACCAAACTCTTCACTGAAAACCGAGAAGATAAAATCAGTATGACGTTCTGGCAAAAACTCTAGTTGTGATTGAGTTCCTTGCAGCCAACCTTTACCCTCAATGCCACCAGAACCAATGGCAATTTTGGATTGAATGATGTGATAGCCTGAACCTAGAGGATCGCTCTCAGGATTTAAAAACGTCAAAACCCTTTGCTTTTGGTAACCATGCATTAAATAAAACCAAAGTATTGGTAAGAAGGCCCCAACAGCTCCAGCTAAAAAGAGTAAGAACTTGATACTTAATCCGCCCAGGAAGATGACAAAAAAGCCACTACTTGCGACGAGTAGGGAAGTACCTAAATCAGGTTGTCGAGCAATCAGTAATGTGGGAATTGCGATGAGAACAAAGCCAATTAACGTATTCTTTAAATTAGGCGGTAAAGTATATTTACTTAAAAACCACGCCACCATCATAGGTAATGATAGCTTCATTATTTCAGAGGGCTGAAAGCGCATAAAGCCAAGGTTTAACCATCGTTGAGCACCTTTACCCATATCACCGACTAACAGTACCGCCACTAATAAAATGACACCAACTGCAAAGATGTGTGGCGCCCATTTTTGAAACGTAAAGGGGGATATTTGTGCCACCATTAACATGACACCAAGCCCAATTCCCATTCGAACCATTTGGCGAATGACCATATCGAAATTTTGACCACCGGCACTATAGACGACAAACAAGCTCAAACTCATTAAGGTTAAAATGCCGAGCATTAAGGGCATATCGATATGAAATCGAAAGAATAGTGAACTTCTGCGATGCTCGTTGAGTGTTTTGTTCATTACCTTTGTTAGCCTTAATGTTGGTATGTTATTGCATTGGTGGTAGTTGTCAATGGCTTAACTGACTTACCGATTGGCTCAGAGCTGATAATAGCGGTTTCTGCTGCAGACAGTCCTGGTTCGGCTAAGTCGATAACTTCATCAGATATTTGTCTTAAATCTGCAAGCCCTAAACCAAAATACAGGTCCATCATTTTACGTGCGATTGGTGCTGCATTTGAGCTACCACCGCCGGCATTCTCTACCGCGACAACGATAACAATGGTTGGGTTTTCGTAAGGCGCAAAACCAACGTACATAGCGTTATCACGTTTTCTTTCCGCGACTTTTTCTTCTTCGTACTCTTCATCTTCACCCAAACTGAATAACTGAGCCGTACCTGTTTTTCCAGCGCTGGTATAAACGGCATCAGCAAAGGCGGTTCGTGCAGTACCTTCAGGTGAATTTACTGTCGCGTACATGGCATCCAAAATGACGTCCCAATGAGAGGACTTAGAAAGCTTTATCGGTTCACGCTTTTTGATTGGAGTATTAACATATTCGCCGTTTACGGTTTTACCGGTTACGATCTTAGGCTCGATGACTTCGCCCCGATTGACCAATACGGATGTCGCCATTGCTAGTTGTGTCGGCGTTGCGGTCCAGTAGCCTTGACCGATTCCAATCGAAATAGTGTCTCCTTGATACCACGGGTTTCGGGTTCGCTCTTTTTTCCATTCTCGACTTGGCATGATGGCTCGACTTTCTTCGTGAATATCTACACCCGTATATTCGCCAAAACCAAATTTTTTACCAAATGGACTTATCTCGTCAATACCCAAGCGGTACGCCAAATCGTAATAATAGATATCACAGGACTGAACAAGAGAGTGTTTTAAATCGACCCAACCATGACCGCTCGGCTTCCAGTCTCGAAAGGCACGTTGAGTTTCAACATTTGGAAACTTCCAATATCCTGGATCCCAAACGGTCGTCGTTGGTGTTACTAAGTTTTTTTCCAGGCCAAGCAAAGCAATTTGCGGTTTGACAGTGGATGCCGGAGGGTACTGACCTTGGGTGGCTCGATTGAGCATGGGTTTGTCTTTCGAACCGGTAATCGCGCTGTAATCTTTTTGTGAAATGCCACTGACAAACAAGTTTGGATCGTAACTTGGATTAGAATACATGGTTAGTATGGCGCCATCACGAGGGTCCATAGCGACTATTGCACCTCGGTTTTTGCCAAGCGCTTTCTTTGCTAACTCCTGCATCTCAACGGAAATAGCTAGGTGTAAGTCTGTTCCAGGCTGTGGTGGTTCGATATCTAGTTGTCGTAATACACGACTGCGGTGATTAACCTCTACTTCTTCGTTACCCGTTGTACCGTGTAACTCATCTTCGTAAAACCGTTCAATGCCGATTTTACCTATACTGCGAGTCGCCGCATAATTACTAAGTTTGTCGTTTTGTTCTAAGCGGTTGAGGTCACGTTTGTTAATCTTACCGACATAGCCGATAACGTGAGTCATAATATCGGCATAAGGGTAGGTACGGGTAAGACGAGCTTCAATACCCACACCAGGAAAGCGATGTTGTTGCACTGAGAAAGTGGCGACTTCTTGTTGAGTTAGCTTGGTTTTTAACGGGATGCTTTTAAAACGACGTTGATACTTGATGACTTCTTTAAATTGCTCTATCTGATCGTCTGTGATGTCAATAATGGTTTGCAAAGAATCAAGGGTTGCATCCATGTCATCAACCGCTTCAGGGACGACCTCTAAGGAAAACGTTGGTTCGTTGGCTGCCAATATTTTACCGTTAATATCGCGAATGACACCGCGATTTGGGGCAATCGGTTGAACCTTAATTCGATTGTCGTTGGAGCGAGTTTGGTAGGTTTGATATCGCTCTATTTGCAGATAAAACATATTGGCAATCAAAACGAACATCAAGCCAAACACCACAACAAGCGCAACAATAGCTCGCCGAGCAAATAGGTTTGCTTCTGCGGAATGATTTTGAATATGGTGCTTTTGTCTGCGCATTTGACTTCGTTATGACCTGTAAAGCTATGTTATTATTTTATTTGCCAATACTCTATAACGCTAATGTTGAACTCTTTGCGTCATCACCCGTTATTCACGGTGATAAGGGTGATTATTATTGAGACTCCAGGCTCGGTAAAGGCTTTCTGCGACGACTACACGGACTAATGGGTGCGGAAGTGTCAAAGCCGATAGCGACCATTTTTGCTCTGATGCTTTTATACAAGCAGGTGCCAAACCCTCAGGGCCACCTACCAACAGGCTGACGTCTCGTCCATCCATTTGCCAAGCGCTCAATTGCTTTGATAAGTCATGAGTAGTCCACGGTTTTCCAGTTACCTCAAGAGTAACTATGCGGTTGGATTTTGGTACGGCGGCTAACATCTTTTCGCCTTCTTGCTCAAGAATGCGTTTTATGTCGGCGTTTTTGCCCCTTTTTCCGGGAGTAATTTCGATAAGCTCAAAAGCACAGTCCTTTGGAAAGCGCCTTTGATACTCTTCAAAACCTGTGGTGATCCAGCTAGGCATTTTATTACCAACCGCAACCAATTGAATCTTCATTACGTTAAAATGTCCTTGTTTTTACTCGCTGGTATAAATAATTAAGCGTTGTTTGACTCTTGCCAAAGTTTTTCTAACTGGTAGAAATCGCGAGTCGTTTCTTGCATTACGTGCAAGACAACAGGACCCATATCAACCAAAACCCATTCGCCTTCAGTCATGCCTTCAGAACCTAATGCTGGGTTCTCTGAGTGTTTGGCTTCGGATAAAACGTTGTC
The DNA here is from genome assembly GCF_982872775.1 of Psychrosphaera sp. Taxonomy (NCBI): domain Bacteria; kingdom Pseudomonadati; phylum Pseudomonadota; class Gammaproteobacteria; order Alteromonadales; family Pseudoalteromonadaceae; genus Psychrosphaera; species Psychrosphaera sp. Next base: position 18,204 of record NZ_CEYNSH010000018.1, read on the forward strand.
AGCAATTGATTGGACGTGCTTTTTAGACGTACCAGAACAGATAACCATGTAGTCAGTGATCGAAGATGTCGCTCTAACGTCAAACGTCTGTACGTCACGAGCTTTAAGATCGTCAATCTTATCTAAAACGAAGTCTAAAATTTCTTTATTTTGTGTTGCGGTTTGTTGTGTGTCAGCCAAGGCTCTAATAACTCTTTATTGTCAATTCGAACTGGTAATTGTAACGCTAGACGTACAATGAGTACAGAAACAAACGCATAAACTCGCGAGTATTACTTTAAATTATGCTTTGCTAATTTTTCGTCTAGTTGACCAGTGACAAAGTCTTTGAGCATGACCCAGTCGGCAACCAAGCTATAAAGCGGGTAAGTGAAGGTAGCAGGGCGGTTTTTTTCAATAAAAAAGTGGCCTACCCAAGCGAAGCCATAACCAATGATAGGCAGTGCCCACAACAGTACATATTGTTGAGAAAAAAGGGCGTAAGCCAAAACGATTAGTACAAGTGAACTACCTATGTAATGTAAGGCACGACAGGTTTTGTTTTGGTGTTCACTTAAATAAAACGGATAGAATTCGTTAAATGTTTGATACTGTTTTTCAGTCGACATGTCGTTGAAAGCCTATTTTACTTGTTTTTCGCGAAACATTAATGTACCAGAAACCGCGCCAATTTGAATGTTTGTAATCACTTTATAATTATCGTCATTGAATAAGTGTTGGTTTTGTTCTTTGGTTACAAATACAGCAACGCCTTCAGATAGTGGATTTTCATCAACGATGCTATCTACTGCTTTAATCATATAGTGGCCTAAACCGTGATGTTGATGATCAGGGTGAACCGCAATAAAGGTTAATAGGTGATAATGTAAATGCGGAATAGACTCGGCGACCTTGCGCTCTTTCTCAATCATGTTTTTGGTGCTGAGAAAGCCAGCGTGCAACATCATTTTGAGTCGCCAATGCCAAAATCGTTCGGGCTCTAAGCCTTTTTCGGGTTCGATAAGGCACGCCACGCCTAACAAATGTTCACCTGCAAACAAACCAATCATTGGTTGGCGAGTTTGCCAAAATGCGGCGAGTTCTTCGCGTATAGCGTGTCTTAAGCGCTTTTCATACTCTTCTTCTTCCGCTCTGAATATATCTTTAAAAATGGGATCATCGTGATACGCAACATAGAGTAATGATGCTGCCAAGTTTATGTCTTCTGCTGATAACAAAACTGCTTTAACGTCATGTTCTGTTGTAAGTTTTTCAGTTACGTCCATTTCCAATCCACTTTTTTGTATCAATTTTAACCAAAGTACCAATTGTTTAAAAAATATCAACACAAAAAATCAATCTAAAATTCTTTGAGCTTAGTAGTGATCACTACTACTTTTATAAAAGTGGTTCAATTTGTAAGTCGCTAAGGAGGCCAAATGGACACGTCAACACATAATATGAATACGTTATTTGAACAATTAGGCTTGGATGGAACGCGCTCGGGGATTTACCATTTTGTCAAAGAGCATCGCATCCCTGATGACATGACGATTGATGAAGCGTCATTTTGGAATGATTCACAGCGCTCTTTTTTGCGGGACTCAATAGAAAATGACGCAGAATGGTGTGAAGTTGTCGATCAACTCGATGCGATGCTGAGAAAATAAGTTCGGCTCGTTTTCAAACCTAACTAAACATCAGTGTTGATTAAAACACATTAAAAAAGGTGAGCATTGAGGCTCACCTTTTGATTAGTTTGAGTGTGCGTATTAGTCCGCATAAAACTTGTTTTTAAACTTGATAGTCTCTGTACGATTACCTTGTTGTACATCGATGGTAAAGTTTAAAATTTCTTCGTTTCTATAACCAACTTGCGCTAAATAATACACTGCCTCGCCTTCTGTCACTCGTGTAAAAGACAACGGTTTGGTTTGTCCTAGCAAATTCTTAGCGCTTCCGCTTACATTAACAAATTGTGCTTCTTGAGTTTTGGTATCCAAAACCGAAATATTCACAACGGCTGTGTAACGACTGCGCTGTAAATTATATTGCTTGGCAGTTTCAGGTTTTACAAAGGTGCTTGGGAACGCAATATAGTGGATATCCCAGTTGCCTTTAGTGAACTTTTGCTCTGCATTGGCACTAAACGCAGTCATTACTAACAACGCTAGTATAAAACCAGAGACATTCTTTAAAGACGCCGTAACTTTTTGCAAAAACAAGTTATTAACTGAACTGTTTTTCATTTTGACTCTCACAAAAGTTAAATTTAATAAAAGGCATGATGCACGGTATTAGCGCAACATACCTAACAGGTCACTTACGCCGTATTGGACAAATTGCAGGGCAATTAAAAACACCAAAAGACTCAAGTCTAAACCGCCAATAGGTGGTATAACTTTACGAATTGGTGCTAAAAGTGGTTCAGTGAGCTGGTGCAATAAAGCTTCTATTGGGTTGTAGCCCTGACTAATCCAGCTAAGAATTGCTCGGATGACGGTTACCCAGAACACTAACGTGAAGACTTCACCGACAACGGTAAATAAGCCACCAATTAACAATTCTTTTACGACAATAGCCTGACCAAAAATCATATATAAGGCGGCAACTTTTAAAATCGCTACCAGAAAGACTAAAAGGAAACCAGCCAAGTCTAAACCACCTAACCCAGGTATTACTTTGCGCATAGGCACTAATACTGGGTTTGTCGCTTTAACAACAAATTGACTTACGGGGTTGTAGAAGTCAGCTCTTACTAACTGCATCCATACACGAAGTACGGCAACCATAAGGTATAAATCAAAAAGTGTGGATACTAAAAATTGAGTTGCTTGCATTTAGAATTTACTCATCTCTTGTGCTCTTGTGACAGCTGCGTCTAATGCTTCGTCAACAATGGCTTGTAGTTGTTTTTCGTTAAATACATTCAATGCGGCGGCCGTTGAGCCACCCGGTGATGTTACGTTTTGACGTAATTGGGCAAAACTGTTTTCTTTATCAAACGTCATTTTGGCCGCACCAATGGCAGTTTGTTGTACCATCAAGTTCGCCACATCTTCACTGAACCCAAATGCTTTGGCTTTATTTGCCATGGCTTCCATGAAGGCAAAGAAATAGGCTGGACCCGAACCTGACACTGCTGCTAGCTGGTCTATGTCAGACTCTTTTGGTAGCCAAACAACGTTACCAACGTGTTCAAATAATTCCGTAGCCGTTTTCTTATCAGTCTCTAACACACTTTGGTCAAATTTCTCTTGGTCTGTGCCTGTATACAAACCAGAGATACCATGACCGACTAGGGAAGGGGTGTTAGGCATACAACGAATAAATCTTACATCGCCAATAATATCGGTATAGCGTTTAACTAATAAACCCGCTGCGACAGTGACAACCAGCTTTTCTGAAAAGTCAGCGCCGTCTTCGACGAGTTGGGTTAATACATCGGCCATCATTTGTGGCTTAACACCCAGAATAACCACGTCGGCACGAGCGATGGCGTCTAAGTTGCCTAAGTCAGTCACAATGCCAAACTTTTCTTTTAGTTTTGCTTGTTTCTCTGCTGTACGGTTTGTCGCAATAATGTGTTGTGGGTTGACGCCACTTTGAACCATGCCACCGATGATAGCGCCTGACATGTTGCCTGCGCCGATAAATGCGTATGTAAGTTTATTCTCTTGTGTCATTAAAATCCCGTTTGTTGTTTTGTCTTAAGGCTCACGGGGACCAAATATAGCCGTCCCCAAACGAACCATGGTACTGCCACAAGCAATGGCCTGTTCTAAGTCATCAGACATGCCAAGTGACAAAGTATCTATCGATGAATATTGTTGTTGCAACCGCAAAAAACAAGACTCCATCGATGTAAATTCTTTAATTAATAAGTCATTATCATCATATTGGTCAGGAATTGCCATCAAACCACGTAAATTAAGTTGTGAAAAGCCGTCAACTTGTCTTGCAAATTCTTCCACCTGTTCTAGTGGAACTCCGCCTTTTGATTCAGACTTGGAAATATTTACTTGAATTAAAACGTTCAGGAATTTGTTGTGTTCGAGGCAGTGATTATTAAGTCTTTTGGCTATTTTAATTCTGTCCAAACTATCAACCCAAGTCGCGCTTTGCGCAATAATGGCTGTTTTGTTACTTTGGATTGGCCCAATGTAATGCCATTCAATATCAACAAGATGACTTAGTTCGTTAACCTTTTCTTGTAATTCTTGCGCATAATTTTCACCAAAAACCCGCTGACCTTGTTCATAGGCGGCTACAATATAATCAATAGATTTGGTTTTACTTACCGCCATGAGTTGAACGCTTTTATCGAGACGCTGCGCTTTTTGGGCCGCAGTGGCTATTTTCTCGTGTGCTGTGACTAGACGTTTTGCTATTGTATTGGTAAGTTCTTTTTCTGACATGCTTTTTTGTCTTTTATAACTAATGGGTTAGCCATATGGATATTACAGAATTACTTGCTTTTAGTGTGCAACATAATGCATCAGATTTACACCTTTCTGCAGGCACACCGCCAATGATACGCGTTGATGGCGATGTTCGTCGAGTGAACATTCCTGCATTGGATGCAAAAGAAGTTCAGTCATTGATTTATGACATTATGAACGATAAACAACGCAAAGAATACGAAGAAAACTTAGAAACGGATTTTTCCTTCGCGGTGCCAGATTTGGCGCGCTTTCGTGTTAACGCTTTCAATATGGACCGTGGTGCGGCCGCTGTGTTCCGTACTATCCCTTCAGAAGTGCTTAGTTTAGAAGATATTGGTGCACCTGATATCTTTAGAGAAATTTCAGAAAACCCTCGTGGTCTTGTATTAGTTACAGGTCCTACTGGTTCTGGTAAATCAACAACGCTAGCGGCGATGATTGATTATATTAATTCACAACGTCACGATCACATTCTTACCATTGAAGATCCAATCGAATTTGTTCACCAAAATAAAAACAGCTTGATTAGTCAACGTGAAGTTCATCGAGATACCTTGAGCTTTGAAGCGGCATTGCGCTCGGCGCTGCGTGAAGATCCGGATGTTATTCTTGTTGGTGAATTACGTGACCTTGAAACTATTCGTTTAGCAATGACGGCCGCGGAAACTGGTCACCTTGTATTTGGTACTTTGCATACTACCTCAGCACCAAAAACCATTGACCGTATTGTCGACGTTTTCCCGGGTGATGAAAAAGACATGGTTCGCTCAATGTTATCTGAATCTTTACGTGCGGTTATTTCACAAACACTTTGTAAGAAAACTGGCGGTGGTCGAGTCGCAGCCCACGAAATCATGGTTGGCATTCCAGCCATTCGTAACCTAATCCGTGAAGATAAAATTGCTCAAATGTATTCGGCAGTTCAAACGGGGGCCGCTCACGGCATGCAAACCATGGATCAATGTTTATTAAACCTGATGAACAAAGGCTTAATTAGCCGTGACCAAGCTATTGCAAAAGCACATGATAAAAATGTATTTAGCCAAGGGTTTGGTGGCGGTTCAGGTTTCTAGGAGTAACCATGGAAAATATTCAACAAGTCTTTGAGAAGATGGTTTTTGAAAAAGCCTCAGATCTATTTATTACGGCTGGTCTTCCAATCAGTGCCAAAATTAATGGCGAACTAACACCGCTCGCCAATGAAGTCCTAGATGAAATGGAAGCTGAGCGATTAGTTCGCAGTTGTATGACGGACAAACAGCAAGCTGAGTTTGACAGTTCTAAAGAGTGTAATTTTGCGGTCGCCAATGATCATGGCCGTTTTCGTGTTTCAGCGTTTTGGCAACGCGATAATGTCGGTATGGTGGTTAGACGCATCGTAACTCAAATTCCAGATGTCGATGATTTGGGTCTACCGCCGGCACTGAAAGATGTGATTATGGCCAAACGTGGTCTATTACTCTTTGTTGGTGGTACAGGTACAGGTAAATCAACCAGCTTAGCGGCGTTATTGGGCTACCGCAATCGAAACTCAAAAGGGCACATTCTTACGATTGAAGACCCAATTGAATTTGTTCACGATCACAAACGCTGTATGGTTACTCAACGTGAGGTGGGTATCGATACTCCATCTTTTGAGTCAGCACTTAAAAGCTCTCTGCGTCAGGCACCGGATGTCATTTTGATTGGTGAGATTCGTTCTCAAGAGATCATGGAATACGCCTTGTCGTTTGCAGAAACGGGTCACTTGTGTGTTGCAACGTTGCACGCCAATAACGCTAACCAAGCTATCGACCGTATCATGCACTTAGTTCCAAAAGAGAAGCACGAGAAGCTTAAATACGACTTAGCGTTGAACCTTAGAGCAATCGTTGCACAGCAGCTTATTCAGACCAGTGATGGTATGGGCCGAGTTGCAGCCATTGAAGTGTTACTTAACTCTCCAATGATTGGTGAGCTCATCAAGAAAGGTGATATTTCTGGTATTAAAGAAATTATGGCTAAGTCTAAAGAGATGGGGATGCAGACCTTTGACCAAGCCTTATTTGACTTGTATCAAAACTCAAAGATAAGTTATGCGGATGCACTTCACCACGCTGACTCACCAAACGATTTACGCTTGATGATCAAGCTAAGAAACAATGAGCAAACTGGTTCTGGTTTCTTACAAGGTGTGACGGTTGATGGTCTTCAAAAAGACGATTAAGGTTGATATCCGTTAATACGTTATAACAACAGAAGTAACAAAAAGGAGCCAATGGCTCCTTTTTTAATGCGTTGTGAAAAGACCGACTTAGCTGTTCTCAGTTGACTCTGTATGCAATGCGATACGGTTGCCTTCTGAGTCCAGCACAATAGCACGCTGACCATAAGGACCGATAGCATGAGGCGGTAGCAATACCTCGCCGCCTTTTACCGTGACTTGCGCGACAGCGTCCTCTAAACGGCCATGGACGTTAAAGTAATTTAACGCGCCTTTATCGGTGACGTTTTGAGGTTCAACCACTAAGCAACCACCGTTGCCCTCAGAGTGGTCCAATACAGCAAAATCGATGTCACCGTAAGACTCTTTGTGTACCTTAATCGCCAAAACCGTTTGGTAAAAGTCGATGGCACGAGTGAGATCCTTTACAGGCACGTCGGTCCAGACAATACGATTGTGCTCACGACTAAACTCACTCATGTTCTTTCCTTATACTGTTTTTTGTGCGCCGGCTGTTGCCGAGTTTGTCGCACTTGCTGCACCTGCAGAACGACCTGACTTAGTCACTACTGTACGATCTTCTTGGTTCATGATCGTTGGAGTAGGGCCTTCAGTCATTGTCGCAGGCTGCGGCTTCGCCATAGGTGCACTCGCAAAACCAGGTGAGCTTAATTCGCGCTCAGTCGGCTCGTGTAACACTTGCTCGATGGTTTCGGCTACAGGCTCAGGTTTTACGTGAGTCTCTTCGAATTCGTCGTCGTTATTTGGATAACGGCTTTCGACTTCTTCGTCTTGTGCGACTGGCTCAACCGATTTTTCTTCTGCTTGAACTTCTTCACTTTCAGTCTTATCGGCGATGACTTCTTCAGACTCTGCTGATTTAGTTTCAACAACTTCGGCTTGAGCTTCAGGCGCTTGTAACTCAGTTTGCTCTGCGACAGTTTCTTCAACCACAGCCTCAGATGAAACTGTTTCAGCAGTTGGTTGAGTTGCATTCTCATTTGCTGTTAGTTCAGTTTCCACTTGTGGCTGATTTGAAACTAGTGTTTCATCAACAACAGGAGTGTCTACTTTAACTTCCTCAACAAACGACGTAGCTTCTGCAACACTTGGCGCTACCATCGCTTTAATAGCTGCGCGTCGAGCTGTGTTGATTACAGAACTTTGGCTCCACGACTTTTTGTGTGGTGCTTTTAGTTTTGACTTAGCTGCATTGTCGTTTTTGTTCGACTGTGAACGGCGACCTTTGTTGTTGCGACCACGAGGACCACGTCTGTTTCGAGAACGCTTGTTTTCGTTACCCGACTCATTTTTGGACTCCGTAGCTTGAGACTCAACAACTGCTTCGTTGGTCGCCACTTCAGTTACTTCGGTATCTACCGCTTCCGTTGCTACTTCAGCTTTTTCAATACGAACTTTCTTACGGTTGTTACGACGTTTGCGACGCTCCTGAACTTTTTCCTCTTTAGCAACAGAAGTTTGTTCATTCGCTTGGTCTTGAGACTTCGCTTTGTTGCGGTTTTGATTACGAGGGTTTTTCGGCTTACTGCGACGGTTTTCGTTGCGTGAGTCTTTATTTTGCTCGTCGTTGTCTACGCGCTCATTGCGGTCTTTACGATTGTCTTCGCGCTTTTTATCGTGTTTGTTATCGCGATTATCTTGATTGCGATTACGGTTGCGATTGCGATTTTTATTGCCGTTACCGCGACGATTGTTACGATCGCCACGGTCATTACCTTTACGCCCTTTAGGCTTAGCAGGCTCTTTGCTTTCTTCCTCAGAAGAGAACAAGCTAGAAATAAACGCAGCTACTTTAGAGAACAGTCCTGGTTTAGACTCTTTTTGCTCTTCTTTTTTAGCTTCTGGTGCAGGAGCTGCAGGTGCCGGGGCAGGTGGCATAGCAAAGCCTTTAAGTACAGGCTCTTCTACTTCTTTCTTAGGTACAACGACATCTTTGATGAATTCGCTTTGCTCTGGCTCTTTTACCATTTTAAAGCTGGTATCGGCTAAGTCTTCATCGATACGAATACGCGTCACTTCGTAGTGAGGTGTATCTAAATGAATATTTGGAATGATAACAACGCTAACTTTGTTGCCGCGTTCAATGTTACCAATCGCTTCGCGCTTTTCATTTAACAAGTACGAAGATACTGGTACTGGTACTTGTGCTTGAATTTGAGCGGTATTCTCTTTGATTGCTTCTTCTTCAATAAGACGCAAAATAGATAATGCAAGAGACTCGTTTGAACGGATTGTGCCTTGACCGTCACAGCGAGGACAAGTGTGTTGGCTTGCATCACCAAGAGAAGGGCGCAAACGCTGACGCGACATTTCAAGTAGGCCAAATCGACTGATCTTACCAATTTGAACACGTGCTCGGTCCTGCTTAACGCTTTCTTTCATGCGGTTTTCAACGTCACGCTGATGCTTAGGAGGTGTCATATCGATAAAGTCGATAACTAACAAACCACCTAAGTCACGTAGACGCAATTGACGAGCAATTTCTTCCGCCGCTTCTAAGTTAGTGTTAAGTGCCGTCTCTTCAATGTCGCCACCTTTGGTTGCTTTTGAAGAGTTGATGTCGATTGACACTAACGCTTCCGTTGGGTCGATTACTATCGAACCACCAGACGGAAGACGCACTTCACGTTGGAAGGCTGATTCGATTTGCGACTCAATTTGGTAGTGCGTAAATAGTGGCACATCGCCTTGGTAAAGTTTTACACGCTCTAAAAAGTCAGGGCGGAACAACTCAATGTGGCTCTTAGCTTCAGCAAATACCTTGTCGTTATCGATGATGATTTCACCAACGTCACGCTTAAGGTAGTCACGAATAGCACGGAATACGACGTTACTTTCTTGGTGAATCAAGAAAGGCGCAGGGCGGCTATCAGCGGCTTGCTGAATCGCATCCCAGTGTAATAACAATGCTCGTAAGTCGTACTCAAGCTCTTCATAAGATTTGCCTACACCCGCTGTACGGACGATAAGGCCCATGCCTTTTGGCAATTCTAGCTTGTTAAGTGCGGCTTTTAGCTGAGTGCGCTCCTCACCTTCGATACGGCGCGAAATGCCGCCAGCGCGAGGGTTATTTGGCATTAAGACTAAGTAGCTACCCGCAACACTGATAAAGGTGGTTAATGCAGCGCCTTTTTGACCACGTTCTTCTTTGTCGATTTGAACGATGACCTCTTGGCCTTCTTTAACAACTTCTTTGATGTTTGGGCGACCACTGAATTTGTAGTCTTCTGGAAAGTAATTTCGGGCAATTTCTTTTAATGGTAAGAATCCGTGGCGGTCTGCACCATAGTCGACAAAAGCTGCTTCTAAGCTTGGTTCGACTCGAGTAATTGTCCCTTTGTAGATGTTGGCCTTCTTTTGTTCGTGACCTGGGCTTTCTATGTCCAGATCATACAAACGCTGACCATCAACCAACGCGACACGCATTTCTTCTTGTTGCGTGGCATTAATTAACATGCGTTTCATGTATGTAGCTCTTCTTTTTTAGTAGGCCACATTCCATTATGTTTGCGATGCACTTTGAATACACCTCGACACTGTGTAGTTTCTCAACTAGTTGTCTGTCGCATTGCAATCATCTCGACTGTAACTATAGGTCTTTCAATTCCAAATTTTAGAATTCTGTCTGTGCCATGTCGGTTATCAATAACGGAAATGGTGGCACTGGTTAAATTAACGCCTCGATTTGACGGGTCTGAACGGTTAAAGAAGAGGGTAATATGTTACTCGCATTACCTTACTTAAGTGGCGTGGAGGTTTGAGGTCTAGTCTTTTTTAGTCGGCATGTTTGTGTAAATGAAAGATAAACATGCTCGCTTAATTCTGATATCATCGCGGCCTCAAACCCTGCTCCGTTACATGACTCTTACGTTCATTACGTGAGGCAGTTCAATCAGTTGCTTTATTAGCGCCGCTATTATCGGCTTGAAATAGGATTATAGCAACTGAATTAATGAATATTTCTTTAAATATTTTAAATTTACCGGTGAAACCAAATTTATGACTGAAAAAGCGATCAACTTCCCAAAAGTTCAAATGGTAGAAATTGATGATGTCCACGCGGGACAACGCATAGACAATTTTCTGATTACCCTTTTAAAAGGCTGCCCGAAAAGTGTCATCTACAAAATTCTTCGAAAAGGTGAGGTTCGAGTTAACAAAGGTCGTATAAAACAAACCTATAAGTTGCAATTAGGTGATGTCGTTCGTGTTCCACCTGTTCGAGTGAAAGAAGAAAGTGAGGGCGTATCCGCCAAACTTGCCTCTGTTCAAAAACTGGAAGAAGCGATAATTTTTGAAGATAAATCTCTCATTGTCATGAACAAGCCATCTGGGATTGCCGTACATGGCGGCAGTGGCGTGAGCTTTGGCGTTATCGAAGGGTTAAGAGCATTAAGGCCTCGCGAAAAAATGTTGGAGTTGGTTCACCGTCTAGATCGCGATACCTCAGGTATTCTATTAATTGCCAAGAAGCGTTCTGTTTTGGTGTCTTTGCATGAGCAATTAAGAATTAAAACCATGAATAAAGTTTATTGGGCATTGGTAAAAGGGCATTGGTCAGAAAAACAAAAGTCCGTTCAAGAGCCGCTTAAAAAGATAAACACTAAGTCAGGCGAGCGTATAGTAATCGTAGATCGAGACGAAGGTAAAAAGTCATGTACCCTGTTTTCGGTATTATCCAACTTTGAAGGGTGTAGCTTAGTGGAAGCGCGCCCGCAGACCGGACGTACTCACCAAATTAGGGTTCATACTGCTTGTCAGGGACACGGAATCGCATTTGATGACAAATACGGTGACCGTGAGTTCGATAAGACGCTAAAGCATACCGGGCTAAATCGTCTGTTTTTGCACGCAAGAGAGATCTCGTTTTTCCATCCGCTATCGGAAACGACGATGCGTTTTGAAGCGCCATTACAACCTGAGCTAGAGTCGTGTCTTCAAAAACTAGGTGAACAGGCGATTAACGCCGCTGAATAACCAAGTCAAAGCTTGTAGATATGCCTATGATTATATTGTGTATTTTTACATCACTTTATAATCATAGGGATAGAAAGAAGGGTTGGCGATGATGACTAGTATACAAAAGAAAATTTGGGAAGTATGCCTGCTACTAGCCCTAACGACAGTGATGACCGGGTGTTCGAGTGAAGGCACATCACAATCTGAACAAGCTGCACCTCCGGTGTCATTGCAGGCCGATTTAAGTCAAAACCTCGCTATTCCTGATAATCAAAATAAAAAACAATACCGGATATTACTTTTTGGTAATAGTCACGTTGCAGGTCTTGATACTGTGCTGCAGCAATTAATATCAAATAGTGACCCAAATGTGGATGTCGTTGCACATACATTTGGAGGTGGGTTTTTAGACAACCCTAAAAGCAAAGACAATAGAGATAAAGAACTCTTAAAGCAAAACTGGACTCACGTTATCCTGCAGGGCCAAAAGTACTCTCAATCAGGAACCGTTATTTATCCAACTAGACATACTCAGCAGTGGATTGCGAAAGCAAAACAATTAGGTATAACTCCAATTCTATTTCCAGAGCACCCTCAAAAGAATAACAACCAAGAAGGGCGCTACATTCATCAGTTGCACGAAGAAATCGTGTCTCTACAAAGCAGTTGCTTAGCTCCAGTCGGGCTTACTTGGGACAAAGTAATAAGCAATCATCCTGAGATAAAATTACACAGTGCGGATGGCAATCATGCAAACAGCGTAGGAATGGAACTGACAGCGATGGTCTTTTATCCAGTCATTACAGGACAGCCGTTGGACTCATTAAAAACACAAAGTGGCTTGCAAGCGTCACCAGAGCAACAGACCATATTCAGGAATTTGGCAATGGAAACACTGACAGAGCACATGCCCTGCCAAAATTAGTATAAGTCGTGTATTTAAATTAATTAATCACGTTGTTGCAGTTTAATCACGTCGTGCTCTTTAACCACCTTGTTGCTCTAACACGGAATAGCCAAGTTTATCTAAGATAGACACGAGTTTAATCAATGGTAACCCAATGAGAGTGTTTGGATCGTCACCTTCTAGTTTTTCAAACAGGCAAATACCTAAAGCTTCACTTTTAAAGCTACCTGCGCAATTGTAAGGTTTTTCCGCTAATAAGTAGTTTTCGATGTCTGATTGACTGAGAGTCTTAAACTTTACCTTGAACGGTTCGACTAAAGTGTGCGTTTGGTCAGAATGTGTATCAATCACACTTAAACCAGTTAAAAACGTTACTGTTTGACCTGAGAACGCTGTAAGTTGTGCAACCGCATTTTCGTGGGTGTGTGGTTTTCCTAATATTTGTCCATCAAAAACGGCCACCTGGTCAGAACCAATTATTAATGAAGAAGAGTGGCGCTTGGCAACTGCTTTGGCTTTGTCTTCAGCTAAACGTGCAACTAATGCTTCAGGTTCCTCATTTGGCAATGGAGTTTCATCGACCTCAGGTTTATCTGTAATGAAATCAATGCCTAGTTTTTCTAGTATCGCTTTGCGAAAGGGCGAAGTTGAACCAAGTACAAGGGTTCGGTTGTCTTTGTAATTTTCCATATTGCCACTAAGTACCTGTTTTAAATATTGATAAAAAGATCACGAAAAGATCAAGAATTGGTTAAAATGCCTACAACTTTTGTTGTGAAGCGCTATTTTATCGCTTTAATTTACAAAATTTAAAGGATATTACCGATTTTCTTTTGACTAAAAGTGACCTTCCCTATATTATGCGCGCCCTATGCAAAAGGTAAAAATTCCTCTCTCGATCGCGCCAGCGAAAGCTGCGTTAAAACGAATGACCTATGACGGTGTTATCGTCAATGGTGAGTTGTCACGTCTCAATGAAGTGGCAGAGTTGTTAAATGATCATGTGAATGTATCTATTGAATGTGGCGTTGATTCACAGAATTTAGTTGTAATTCAGGGCACTGCAACAGCTAGTTTGGAGCTAACTTGTCAGCGCTGTGGGAATGGTTTGAAGCAAGATATTAAATCTGAATTCATCTATACCCCAATTCGTGACGCTGCCGAGGAAAGTGAAGAACCTATACCTGAAGCATATGAAGAGATTGAATTAAATGAATTTGGTGAGATAAACTTAGTTCATTTAGTTGAAGACGAATTAATGTTGGCGCTGCCTATTGTAGCGATGCATGAACCAGAAGATTGTTCTTTAACCGAAAAAGACATGACCTTTGGTGAGTTAGCGCCAGAAGCAACGGAGCAGGAAAAACCTAATCCGTTCGATGTATTAAAAAAACTTAAAACCTAGGAGACGGCAATGGCAGTTCAAAAAAGTAAGAAGTCACGTGCTAGACGTGGCATGCGTCGTTCACATGATGCATTAACTATCGAAAATTTATCTGTAGATCAAACGACTGGTGAAACTCACCGTCGTCACCACATGACTGCAGACGGCTTCTACAAAGGCCGTAAGATTAAGTAAGCTTTAAGGCTATTACTTAATTATGCGTGATATCCACATCGCGCTTGATATGATGGGGGGCGATTATGGCCCCCGATCTACTATTCCTGCAGCGATAAAAGCTGTGGAAAACTTCCCCTATCTACACCTTTATCTTTGTGGTCATTCACAAAGTATCCATACATCTCTTAAAAAGCAAAACGCATTAGGGCACCCGAGGCTGCATGTTGTTCACTCTGAACAAGTGGTAAATCAAGACGAACGTCCTGATCTCGCATTGCGCAGAAAGCCGCAATCTTCAATGCGCAAAGCACTTGAGCTAGTTAAAGACAAAAAAGCCGATGCTTGTGTCTCCGCAGGTAATACCGGAGCACTACTAGCAATGGCGCGTTATGTTCTAAAAACGTTACCGGCTATTAAACGTCCCGCTTTGATTTCTAGCTTGCCGACCTATGAAGACGACAAAGTATTGTTGTTGGATTTAGGGGCCAATATTCATCATTGTTCTGATACCTTATTCCAGTTTGCAGTAATGGGCGCGGTAATGGCAAAAGAAGTAGAGGGCATTGAAGAGCCTCGCGTGGCACTTCTCAATGTGGGTGAAGAAGATATAAAAGGTGCAGAACATTTAAAACACACCGCTGAAAAGTTAATGCGTTGTGAACACATCAATTATGTAGGATTTGCTGAAGGTAACGACATATTTGCAGGAAAAGCAGATGTTATCGTTTGTGACGGCTTTGTTGGAAACGTTGCATTAAAAACCATTGAAGGTGTAGCAAAACTTATCATTTCAAAATTGCGAGCGATGAGTGAAAACTCATTTTTGAGCAAAATCATGATTAGCATCCTCTTGCCAGGTATCAAAAAACTATTTTCTAAGATGAACCCCGACCACTACAACGGCGCGAGTCTGGTAGGATTGCGCGGAATTGTTGTCAAAAGTCATGGCAATGCCTCAGCTAACGCGTTTTATAGTGCTATAAAAGAAGCGATGAAAGAGTCGCAACGCAAAGTTCCAGAAAAAATAAAGGACAAAGTTGAAGCAATGCTAAATGATGACGACTAATGGATTTTTAGTCATTGAGACTCACAGAGAGGTTGCATGTTTTCAAGAATTATCGGTACTGGTAGTTATTTCCCGTCGCAGGTACGAACCAACAAAGATTTAGAAAAAATGGTTGAGACGAGTGATGAGTGGATCACTGAACGTACGGGTATTAAAGAGCGTCGCATTATGGATAGCTCTGATACCGTGTCGAGTATGTCGACCAAAGCAGCCCAGAAAGCGTTAGAGGCTGCTGGTATTGACGCAACCGACATTGACTTGGTGATTGTGGGTACAACGAGTCACGCTCGCGCTTTTCCGAGTGCAGGCTGTGAAGTCCAACGTGATTTAGGTATTCCAAGTGGTGTACCGGCATTTGACGTTGCGGCGGCGTGTTCTGGGTTTTGTTATGCATTGAGTATTGCTGATACCTATATCAAAGCTGGGTCAGCAAAGCGTGCGCTGGTTATTGGTGCCGACTGTTTATCACACTTAATGGACCCACAAGATCGTAAAACCATCGTTTTATTCGGTGATGGCGCTGGGGCTGTAATTATAGAAGCTAGTGAAGAGCCGGGTATTTTATCAACCCATATTCATGCTGATGGCAATGCGTCTGAATTACTGAAGGCCGAAATGCCAGTGCGTGGCAACGAAGCGTCAGTATATGAAGCATGGGGACACATGGAAGGTAATCAAGTCTTTAAAGTAGCCGTAACTAAGTTATCTGAAGTAGTCGAAACAACGTTACGTCACAATCAAGTCGAAAAATCAGATATTGACTGGCTGATTCCTCATCAAGCCAACCTAAGAATCATTTCTGCGGTCGCTAAAAAACTCGATATGAGCTTAGACCAAGTGATTATCAACCTAGACAAATACGGTAACACATCTGCTGCAACGGTGCCGACGGCATTAGATGAAGGCATAAGAGATGGTCGTATTCAACGAGGTCAAACCCTATTGTTTAATGCTTTTGGTGCGGGCTTTACATGGTCTTCTGCACTGATAAAGTATTAATATCTAATTAATTATTCAAAAACGTTGAGAATATAAAATGACAAGAGCAATTGTTTTCCCTGGTCAGGGCTCACAAGCTGTAGGCATGGTTGCCGATCTATATGAATCTTCAGAAGTCGTTAAAAACACATTTTCTGAGGCGTCTGACGCGTTAGGTTACGATATGTGGGCATTAGTTTCAGAAGACTCTGAAGGTAAGCTTAACCAAACAGAATACACACAACCAGCACTCCTTACTGCTTCAGTAGCGATATGGCGTGAATATCTAGCTAAAGGAGGCGAACGTCCATCTATGTTAGCTGGCCACAGCCTTGGTGAATATTCTGCATTAGTTTGTGCTGAAGTTATGTCATTGGCTGATGGTGTTCAGCTGGTTCAAAAACGCGGTCAATATATGCAAGAAGCGGTACCAGCCGGTACGGGTGCGATGGCTGCTATTATTGGTTTAGACGATGAACTTGTTAAAAAAGCTTGTGATGACGCGGCAGAGGGTGCTGTTGTTTCTCCAGTTAATTTTAATTCACCAGGTCAAATCGTTATTGCTGGTGAGAAGGCCGCAGTAGAACGCGCGATGGTCTTGGCCAAAGAGGCGGGTGCTAAGCGCGCATTGCCACTACCAGTTTCAGTACCTTCGCATTGTGCATTAATGAAGCCTGCAGCAGACAAGCTAGCTGCAGATTTAGCCTCTTTGACATTTAACACTCCTGTAATAGCGGTTGTTAATAATGTTGATGTCGCTCAACCTCAGGCACCAGAAAGTATTAAAGAAGCACTCGTTAAGCAATTGTATAGTCCTGTTCGTTGGACAGAGACAATTATGGAATTTGCAAAATTAGGTGTTACAGAAGTTATCGAATGTGGTCCTGGCAAAGTATTAACTGGTCTAGGTAAAAGAATCGATAAATCCATTTCATACAGTGCAGCAAATGACGTTGAGTCGTTGTCTGCAACATTACAAAAATAAAAAAGGAACTGATATGTCTCTGTTCAGTTTAGAGGGCAAAGTCGTTTTGGTTACTGGTGCTTCACGTGGCATCGGTAAAGCAATTGCAGAAAAAATGGTGGCTCTAGGAGCAACGGTTGCGGGTACCGCAACCTCTGAAAATGGCGCTGGTAACATCAGTGAATATTTAGGTGAAAGCGGTAAAGGTTATGCACTTAATGTTACTGACACTGATTCAATTACAGCAACATTAAAGTCTATTAAAGAGGATTTTGGTGATGTTGACATCTTAGTCAATAATGCAGGTATTACACGTGATAATCTCCTAATGCGCATGAAAGATGACGAATGGCAAGATATCATTGATACTAACTTAAGTTCTATTTTTAAGTTGAGTAAAGCCGTAATGCGACCTATGATGAAAAAACGTTACGGTCGAATTATCAACATCGGCTCAGTGGTTGGCACTATGGGTAATCCAGGTCAAGCGAATTACGCGGCAGCAAAAGCAGGTGTTATTGGTTTTTCTAAGTCACTTGCAAAAGAGATCGCTTCTCGTGGTATTACCGTAAATGTTGTTGCGCCAGGCTTTATCGATACAGACATGACCAAAGCATTGGACGATAACCAGCGCAAAGCGATCGCGGATCAAGTTCCTGCAGAACGTCTTGGTGAGCCAGATGAAATTGCCTCAACAGTGGCGTTTTTAGCGAGTAAAGAAGCCAGTTATATCACTGGCGAAACGATTCACGTAAATGGCGGCATGTATACCGTATAAACACCGAAATCGTATTTAATTTGTTGCCATTTGGCTCGAAAATCGAACTGAGGTTCGACCACAGCCAGATTGCAAATAATAACTTGAACCCGTCGTAGTCTGAATTTACACTACGTCACAAGATAAAAATTACTTATAAATGAAAAGGAAAAAAACATGAGCATAGAAGATCGCGTAGCTAAGATCGTTGTTGAACAACTAGGCGTAAAAGAAGAAGAAGTAAAATCAGAAGCTTCTTTCGTAGATGATCTTGGTGCAGATTCTCTTGACACTGTTGAGTTAGTTATGGCTCTTGAAGAAGAGTTTGACACAGAAATTCCAGATGAAGAAGCTGAAAAGATCACAACAGTTCAATCAGCGGTTGATTACATCAAAGCTCACGCTGAATAAGAACCAAATAATAAAGACGGGCAGCATTAGCTGCCCTTTTTTATTCGTACAAGATATTGTTGAGCCCCCACATTGGCATTCAATTGGGTATAAAAGCTAACTTGATGGTATTTAGTTAATCGGAGATAAGAAGTGACAAAACGTAGGGTTGTTGTAACGGGCATGGGGATGTTGTCGCCTTTAGGGAACGATGTTACCAGTACGTGGAGTAATTTATTAGCTGGGAAAAGCGGTGCAGAGCTGATTACGCATTTTGACACAAGCAATTACGGCACTAAGTTTGCGGCCATGGTTAAAGATTTGGACTTGTCTGAATACATTCCAAAAAAAGACGCCAAGAAAATGGACTTGTTCATTCAGTATGGTATCGCAGCTGCGATACAGGCGATTAAAGACGCAAACTTAGAAATAAACGAAGAAAACGCACATCGAATCGGTGCCGCGATTGGTTCGGGCATTGGCGGTTTAGGGTTAATTGAAGAAAATCACGGCAAGCTTGTCGCATCAGGTCCACGTAAAATCTCTCCGTTTTTTGTTCCTTCTACGATTATCAATATGGTCGCAGGCCACTTGTCGATTATGTATGGTCTCAAAGGCCCTAATATTTCAATTACTACAGCTTGTACTTCCGGTGTCCACAATATTGGTCATGCTGCACGTATGATTGCTTATGGTGATGCGGACGTGATGGTTGCCGGTGGTGCTGAAAAAGCATCAACCGAATTAGGCATTGGTGGCTTTGGCGCAGCACGTGCACTCTCAACACGAAATGATGACCCAAGCAAAGCGAGCCGTCCTTGGGATGCAGATAGAGATGGCTTTATGTTAGGTGATGGCGCCGGCATGATGGTTGTTGAAGAGTACGAACACGCCAAAGCTCGCGGTGCAAAAATATATGCTGAGCTCGTTGGTTTTGGTATGAGTGGTGACGCGTATCATATGACTTCACCTCCTGAAGATGGTAATGGCGCAGCGCGTTCAATGCAAAATGCGCTTGACGACGCTGGTATTTCACCTTCAGAAGTGGGTTATATCAATGCTCATGGCACATCAACGCCAGCGGGTGACAAAGCCGAAACACAAGCGGTTAAAACGGTATTTAAAGATGCGGCACAATCAGTACTTGTATCTTCATCCAAGTCGATGATAGGGCACTTATTAGGTGCCGCAGGTGCGGTTGAGTCGATAATTACGGTAATGAGCTTGGTTGACCAAAAGGTTCACCCAACAATTAATCTTGAAAACCCAAGTGAAGGTTGTGATCTTGATTACGTAGCTGAAGGAGCTCGAAGCGTTGACCTTGAATATGCATTGTGTAATTCGTTTGGTTTTGGTGGTACGAACGGTACGTTGCTGTTCAAAAAGATATAAGTAAAAGCGGTTAGCTACCCTGATTCATTTTGAGACACATCTTGTGAAGAGTTAATTAAAAACTCAGTCTTTAGATGAATTTAACCGTAAAATTTGATACAAAAGCTCAATCAATCGATTGGGCTTTTTTTATGACATTTTGCTGCTTTAACCATCAACTAGAACCCATAGATGTCTCAGAGTCTTGGTTCAGGCAACGGGCGTTTCAATTTGGCGACGGTCACTTTACCACGGCAAAGATAGAGCGAGGTCAAATCGTCTGGTGGTCGCTTCACTTACAACGACTTAAAAATGCTAACCAACGCCTACAAATTACTGACATTGAGTGGCAACAGTTAAGTTATGTATGCCAAACCATGAGTAAGCCAATTCAATCAGGGTATATAAAAATTCAAATAAGTCGTGGTGAAAGTGTTCGCGGTTATAGTGTTAATAGTGAAATGGCCCCGAGTATTTTTGTCACCGCAAATGAAATTGACTTGCCAATACTATCGACGTTGAATGACGCAATCGAGATAGCACAAGTTCAAACGAAATTAGGTCTCAACCCGCAGCTAGCAGGATTAAAACATTCGAACCGAATTGAGCAGTCACTTATCCAGCTAGAATTGAACAACTATCCCCAACAAGAAGGTATTGTCGGTGATATCAATGGTAATTTGATTGAGTCTAGCAAAGGAAATGTATTCTGGTGCGAAAACGATCAGTGGTACACACCTGTATTAACTTCATCAGGTGTTGATGGGGTATTTAGGCAATGGTTGTTAAAACAAAAACCAGAAATCAACATTGTTACAAAGTCGATAAAAGAGGTAATTGCCTGTTGTGAAGCGATGTTTATAACAAATGCAATAACAGGTGCAGTACCAATTAAAGCTATTTATAGTTACGGTAGTGATAGTAAAGACGCCAACTCAAATCCAAAAAGTCACGTAGAAGATAAATCATTTAATGAAGGCAGTGACGAGTACCCTGTAATCAATCACAAATTATTGAAAGTTGAACCAGTAAAAATGTTTTTAAGCCAAGTTCATTTTAGTGAATTAAATGGGACAAAATGAAAATTAAAGGATTTACCATAAAGGCTGCGCTAAGCCTTTGTTTAGTTATTACAACACTGCTAATACTGAGTGTCGTCGTTTATGTTCAGAACGGCCTAAAACAACCTATTGGTTTAGCAGAGAAACAGCTTTATACCGTTAAAAAAGGGCAATCATTGAGTCACGTCTGTCAGGATTTTGAAGCTAAAGGCTGGATAAGTGATTGCTATTCTATCAAGGCATACAACAAGCTAACGAACGACTTTAGTGATATCAAATCAGGTACTTATTGGCTAGCGCCTGATATGACCTTGCAATCATCTTTCGAACTGTTCAAGTCAGGTAAAGAAGCACAGTTTGGCTTTACGTTAATTGAGGGCCAGAATGCCTATCAAGTGTTAGCGGCTTTGCAGGACCATCCGCAGATTACTTATGATTTACCAGCGCTAGAAAACAACCCTGGCGATTTAACAAGAGCCGCCCAATTTCTTAATATCGAAACCCAAAGTATTGAAGGCTTATTGGCCCCGGATACTTATTATTTTAATGCTGGGGCAAAGGCTTCTGACATACTGCGCCGAGCGATCAAAATCCAGACAGAACGTTTAGACGAAGTTTGGAAGTCACGTCAATACACCAAACACTTAACAACGCCATATGAAATGTTAATTTTGGCTTCTATTGTCGAAAAAGAGTCCAGTTTACACGAGGAGCGCGCCACCATTGCATCGGTGTTTTTTAATCGGTTTGACAGGCGCATGCGTTTACAAACAGACCCTACGGTCATTTATGGAGTTTGGCACGAATACCATGGTGACATAAAACGAGTGCATTTAAAGACGAAAACACCGTACAATACATACAAAATGAAAGGCTTGCCGCCCACACCAATAGCCAACCCTAGTTTGGCTTCATTACAAGCGGTCGCTTCGCCAGAACAAACAGACTTTTTGTACTTTGTTGCGTCAGGCACAGGTGGTCACACCTTTAGCAAAACATTAGCCGAGCACAATAAGGCGCTAAAAAAATATTTAGCGTGGCAAAAAGCACAAAAGAAAAAATAGTAGGAAAGTAATGAATCTAGGTAAGTTTATTGTCGTAGAAGGCCTTGAAGGTGCGGGAAAATCGACAGCGATAGCACAAATATCAGAAATACTCCGTTCAAGGGGCGTTGATTTTATTACGACTAGAGAACCAGGTGGAACGCCATTAGCCGAGAAAATGCGTGCGATTGTAAAGTCTGAGACGGATGAGCCGTTGACCACTGAGGCAGAGCTATTATTAATGTATGCGGCGCGAGCTCAGTTAATTGAAAACGTCATTAAGCCGGCATTAGGGACAGGAACCTGGGTTATTGGTGATCGACATGACTTATCTTCTTTAGCGTATCAAGGTGGTGGTCGTCAGTTACCCAATAGCCTTTTGATGCCGATTCGCAATGCAGTTCTTCAAGGATTTGAGCCAGATTTAACGGTCTTAATGGACATCGACCCCAAAGTCGGACTCGCAAGAGCCGCACAACGTGGAGAACTTGACCGTATAGAAAAGATGGAATTGGCTTTTTTTGAACGTACTCGTTCTGTTTATTTGTCTCACGCAAATGAAAACGAAAAAATTAAAGTTGTCGATGCCGGACAATCATTAGAGCAAGTCCAACAGCAAATCGATGAACTGTTATCAAAATGGCTTGATTAAGGGATATACACTTGTCATTGCAAACTTTAGGGCAACTCATTGCAGCCAGCTATCGGGATCAAAAGTTAGCCCATGCTCTGGTTATTCAAACGCTGGATTTTACCAAGACCCAGCATCAGTTAACCGAAATGACTCGGTTTATGCTGTGCTCACAACCAGACTATATCAATGGTGTAGGGTGCGGAACCTGTAAACATTGTCAGTTGGTCCAAGCCGGCTCGCATCCAGACTTGAGCACAATTACCGATGTGAATGGCTCAATTGGTATAGATGAAATTAGGCTGGTGAGCAACAAACTTACAAAAAAGTCACAATTAGCTCAGGTTCAAATTGTCGTTATTGAAAACGCACAAAACATGACTGAGAATGCCGCAAATGCTTTGCTAAAAACGTTAGAAGAGCCGAGTAATAACTGTTTTCTAATTCTTGTCACCGCAGGTTATGTGAAATTAATGCCAACGATTTTAAGTCGTTGTCAGCAAATTACCCAACCCCTACTAAGTAAAGCATCGTTAAAAGATGCCTACCCCGAATTACCCGATTATTTGATAGGGTTTGCCGACCAAAACGAGAGTTTTTTGGCGACGTTGGCTGTTTCAGAGAGACTTGAAGTCTTTAACGATTGTTATCAAAGGTTTATTTTGTGGCTAAAACGTCAGTGCAGTAGTTCAGACTTGATGAATACGCTTAAGGACGATGAGTTAATTGACTTTTTTATCTATCTAATCGAGCGCCGGACCAGACAGATATTATTAAAAAGGCACGCCCAAGCGGCGCGGACTGCACAACATTGTATTAGCGAATTTATTTTTGCTCGACGCCAGGTTAAGGGGCACAATAAAAACTTGGCGCTAAATGCATTTTTACAAAATTTAGAGGGAATCGTTAGATGAACCGGCTTAATGTGGAAATAGAAGACGTTAAAGAATTATTTAGA
Organism: Psychrosphaera sp.; assembly: GCF_982872775.1. NCBI lineage: Bacteria > Pseudomonadati > Pseudomonadota > Gammaproteobacteria > Alteromonadales > Pseudoalteromonadaceae > Psychrosphaera > Psychrosphaera sp. The sequence continues at coordinate 41,498 of NZ_CEYNSH010000018.1, forward strand.
TGTTACATGCCTTTTGTTCATGGTGGCGGCTTGTTTATTAAGTCAAACATGCCATTAAAACTAGGAGAGACGGTTAGTGTCATTCTTACTTTACCGGATGCCTTAGAGCCGGAAATGTTTGATAGTGAAGTGATTTGGGTTAACCCTCAAGGCGCACAAAATGTCCACCCTCCTGGTGTTGGTGTCTTGTTAAATAACAAAGAAAATAAACTGCAAGTTAAAATCGAAAAGCTTATTGGTGGGATGATGAATTCACCAGATTTGACCTACACCATGTAGGCAACTTTTAAACTTAACATTAAAAAGTAGAATTAATGATAAAACAAAACATCGGTGCAATATCTCTTGTCGTGTCAGACTATGACGATGCAATCGACTTTTATGTCAACAAATGTCAGTTTGAGTTATTAGAAGACTTAGCAATGCCAGAAGGAAAGCGTTGGGTACGGGTTGCGCCACAGAACTCAACTGGCACAAGCCTACTGCTTGCTCAAGCTTCATCAGAGGAACAAGAACAGGCGGTCGGAAACCAAGCTGGTGGGCGCGTATGGTTGTTTTTGGAGACAGACAACTTTCAAAGGGATTATGAATATATGTTGGCTCAAGGCGTAAAGTTTAATGAAACGCCACGCCATGAAGTTTATGGAACGGTCGCTGTTTTTGAAGATTTATATGGCAATAAATGGGACTTAATAGAGCCAGCGGAATAAACATAATTTAATCTTGAGCTTGAATTAGTTCACTTCTATCCTTAGGTATGTATCAAGTCAAATCTTGAAATTTCATATATTTACAGGAGTGAACTATGTCTACACAGTGGAAGTCAGTTTCTAAACTGCAACTGGGCAAACAAACCTACCAAGCAATTAGTTTTGATAAGTTAGCCAAAGAGCGCGACTTATCACGGCTTCCTTACGCAAGTAAAATCCTGTTAGAAAACCTCCTTCGCCACGAAGACAGATCTTTTGTTGATGAACAAGACATTCTTGCCTTAGCAAAGTGGGACGTCGATGACGGCACTGAGCATGAAATTTCATTTGTTCCTGCTCGCGTGGTACTTCAAGACTTTACTGGAGTTCCAGCCATCGTTGACTTAGCTGCAATGCGAGACGCCATGTCTCGGTTAGGTGGTGATGCAAATAAAATCAATCCGTTTAATCCCGTTGAGCTAGTTATCGATCACTCGGTAATGGTTGATTATTTTGCTACTGATGATGCTTTCAAGAAAAACACCGATATTGAAGTGGAGCGAAACAAAGAACGTTATCAGTTTTTAAAATGGGGCCAGTCGGCTTTTGATAACTTTAAAGTCGTACCTCCAGGCCGCGGTATTGTCCATCAAGTCAACTTGGAATATTTAGCTCGGTGTGTGTTCGGTGCAGAATTTGATGGCGAACAGTGGGCTTATCCAGATACGTTGGTAGGGACCGACTCACACACAACAATGATTAATGGCTTAGGTATTTTGGGTTGGGGTGTCGGCGGCATCGAAGCAGAAGCTGCCATGTTAGGTCAGCCTGTAACTATGCTTATTCCTCGGGTGGTTGGGTTTAAGCTAGAAGGCGAGTTAAAGCCAGGCGTTACGGCAACTGACCTGGTATTAACAATTACAGAGCGATTACGCGAACACGGTGTTGTTGGCAAGTTCGTTGAGTTTTATGGTCCGGGACTTGCCCACCTTACCCTTGCCGATAGAGCGACAATCGCCAATATGGCGCCAGAATATGGTGCGACCTGTGGTATTTTTCCATTAGATAAAGAAACAACTAACTACCTAGAGCTTACAGGTCGTGACAAGGAAGATATCGTAAGGGTAGAGGAGTACGCTAAGCACCTTGGTATTTGGCATGACGAAAATACCAAAGACGCGGTTTATCATGAAAATATCGAATTTGATTTAAGTTCGGTCGAACCGAGCATTGCAGGACCAAAGCGTCCACAGGACCGTATTGCACTTTCTAATGCGGCCAGTGCATACAGTGACTTCCTTTCTCTCAATGGTGCTTCGACAGTAAAAGAAGGCGTCAATACAAACTTTAAAGATCAGACATTTAACCTCAAAGACGGTGCTGTTGTTATCGCCGCCATCACAAGTTGTACTAATACCTCTAACCCTCATGTCTTAGTGGCAGCCGGACTATTGGCTAGAAATGCGGTTCAACGCGGGTTGGTGACAAAGCCTTGGGTTAAAACTTCATTGGCTCCAGGCTCACAAGTGGTGACACAATATTTAGAAAATGCTGGATTAATGGATGACCTGGAAGCACTTGGCTTTAATTTAGTGGGCTATGGGTGCACAACATGTATCGGTAACTCAGGACCACTACCGGACCCTATCGGAGCCGCAATTAAAGAGGGCAACCTTTCGGTAACGTCGGTGCTATCGGGTAACCGAAACTTTGAAGGTCGTATCCACGCAGACATTGCCGCTAACTATTTAGCCTCACCTCCACTCGTTGTGGCTTATGCATTGGCTGGAAATATGAATATTGATATCAGTAAAGATCCTATAGGTGTTGATAATAAAGGTGACGACGTTTTCTTAAAAGATTTGTGGCCCAGTGAAGATGAGATTAAAGAGGTGGTTGGTAAGTCTATTTCTCGTCAAATATTTACTGAGAAATACTCCGATGTCTTTAATGGTGACGAAACATGGAATGCACTATCGACCGAACAGCAAGCAATCTATGAATGGCCAGAGTCCACTTACATTAAACATCCACCGTTTTTTGAGGAGATGGCAGCCAGAGCCAATGCAATTGAGTCCATTGATGAGGCACGATGCCTCGTAAAGGTAGGAGACAGTATTACCACTGACCATATTTCACCAGCGGGGTCTATTGCAGAGGACAGTCCAGCAGCGGCTTATTTGCAAGCTGAGGGGGTTCAAGTTAAGGACTTCAACTCCTATGGCTCAAGACGCGGAAATCACGAAGTCATGATGCGCGGTACGTTTGCAAATGTTCGCCTTAAAAACGAACTGGCACCCGGAACCCAAGGAAGTCATACTCAATATCAGCCGACGCAAGAGCCTATGTCGATCTTTGATGCAGCAATGAAATATCGCGATGAAGGGACGCCGACTGTGGTTATTGCCGGTAAAGAATATGGGACGGGCTCAAGTCGAGATTGGGCAGCAAAAGGCCCATCGTTGTTAGGTGTAAAAGCGGTAATGGCTGAAAGCTATGAGCGCATTCACCGGTCTAATTTAATCGGCATGGGAATTTTGCCGCTACAGTTCAAATCAGGTGAAAGTGCCGCAGTGCATAACCTCACAGGCCGTGAGACGTTTTCAATTCCGGCAATCAAGGCGGGTCAAAAAAGCCTTATCATGAAAGTTAAAGGGTTAGAGTCTGGTGAAGAAAAAGAGATCGAAATGGATATAAGGATAGATACGGCCAATGAGTTTGATTACTTTGCTCACGGTGGCATATTGTCTTATGTTATTCGGAACATGTTGGAAAGTGCATCGTAAAAGTGGTGCCTTTTCCCAATTCACTCTTAACGTCGATTTCGGCATTGTGGTCTTGCAAAATACCATAGGAAATAGACAAACCAAGGCCGGTTCCAACACCGACGGCCTTGGTTGTGAAAAACGGAGTAAACAGCTTCTCTATGTTCTCTTCCGAAATCCCGCAGCCAGCGTCACTAATTTGTAACTCAAGTTTTTGTTCTTGCTGTTTTGTCGAGACGGTAATGGTTCCACCATCGGGCATTGCTTGTTTTGCGTTTATCAGCATGTTGACGATAACTTGTTGTATTTGACCTGCGTTGCCTTCTATTGGCCGTACTTCCGTTAGACTTTTTTCTATTTCACAGTTGTATTTGAGCTCATTCCAAACCAATGCTATAGAGTCCTCTATACAGTCATTGATATTAAATTTAGTTTTTTCTGTCATCTCGTTACTGTGTGAAAATGACTTGAGGCCGGCGACAATTTCTTGGACTCGCTTTAATCCGCCTTTAGAGGCGTCTAGGAGCTCTTTTAGATCTTCTTTGATGTAGTCAACATCCTCTTCTTCCCATAGCTTATTAAGCTTGTTCTGAGTGTCCTGTTCGGTAAGGTTGGGATAGAGTTCAAGAATATTATTAAGCACCTCGACATATTCGGCCAATGTTTGATAATTACTTAAAATAAACCCTATCGGGTTGTTGATTTCGTGTGCCACGCCAGCCGCTAGTTGACCTATGGACGCCATGCGCTCAGATTGAACGAGTTGTTTCTGCGCCTCGTCCAACTTTTGATAGGTTTTATTCAATTCTTTAAAGCGATTGTTTAAGTTAACGGTTGCTAATTGACGCTGAATGGCCACCGCGAGCATTGACCGTGATGACTCTACCGTCTGTAGCTTTAAAACGTCAATCTGGGTGTGGTCTGTGTATAGATAGCTCGCAAAACCTTTATTTTCGTTAATATCAAAAATGGGCACAATATAAATATACTGAAAGGCACTTTTCTTATCGGTAATGGCAATCACTGGTTGCAGGCAACTTTCGCCTCCAGCCTCCTCTATGGCTTCCATTAACAATTTAATATTAAACGACTTTACCAACGCTTTAATATCTTCTTCGCTTTTCTCGATTGGGTTTAGGTATTTGTTTTCTAACTCCATAATGGAAGATAGTCGCCAGCTTTTTTTTGTATTTTTTAATTGGAAAAACATACATTGAGCGTTATTTAAAAACTCACTACTTCTGCGCAAGTAGACTTGTACTATGCTATTGACCGAATCTGCATTCCAAATATCGGCTGACAAACCTGTTAAAAAGGATAACTGTAGCTGTTGCAGTTTTGCCTCATTCATTTGGGTTTGCAAAGATTGGTTCGATTCATAAATTTCGCGTGAGCGCTGCTCTAAAAGCTCTTCTGCCATTTTGCGGGCGGCTTTCTCACGTTCTAACGCTTTTTCCAATGCCTTGATTTTGTTTTCGGCGTCGATGGTGCTCTCAGCTGTCATTTAATTGAATTTGTCTGTTAGTAGTGTTTATAAAATAGACTATAGTTCAAATATATACGTATAGATGTAAAGAAATAGATCTCAATTGAGGATGGAAATGTCTGATAAGCCTGCGATGTTGTTACTCGATGATGAAAAAGAAATACTTAATGCATTGAAACGCCTGTTTCGCAAAGAATATGACGTTGATCTCTTCACCGAAGGTCAGGCCGCATTGGATGCAATCAAAGAGAAAGAGTACGCCATTATTTTATCTGATATGAGAATGCCTCAATTAGACGGTGCTGCGTTTTTAGCTCAAGCAAAAGATATTGCGCCGGACTCAAGCCGAATCTTATTGACAGGCTACGCCGATATGGAAAGTACGATACGCGCTATCAATGAGGGTGAAATATTCAGTTATGTCAGTAAGCCGTGGGACAACGAAGAACTAAAGGTATTAGTAAAAAATGCGCTAGCGAGGTTTAAATTAATTAGGAAGAATGAAGAATTATCAGGGAAGTTAGTCGCTGCTAACACTAAATTAACGGAAGCTAACGCAAAGTTAGAGGAGCGAATTGCGGCTCGAACCGCGGCACTTAATAAACAAACCGCACGGCTAAAACAATCGACCCTCAAACAACGAAAGTTCTTCAGACAATTGCTCGATATGATAGGCCTGATTATAGAAGACAGGGCAGGGCATGAAAACGGCCATAGTAAACGAGTTGCAGCTCACAGTAAGGTATTAGCAGAAGAACTAGGCCTAAGCAGAGCAGAAGCAATAAATATTTATTTGACGGGGCTTTTACACGAGGTTGGCAAAGTCTCGATTAGTGATCAGTTGTTAGCAACGATAGAGGTAGAAAGAAACAACGAAGAAAATCTGGCGTTTAAAAGCCATGCGGTAGAGGGAGCGAAAATATTAGAAAAGCTACCAAGTTTACACAGTGTTGCCCAAAACATCCGACACCAATATGAAAACTACGACGGCTCTGGATTTCCGGACAATTTAAAAAAGGAAGACATCCCGTTTGGCGCTCGGATTTTGAAGGTCGTAAGTGATTATGATTATTTGCTACTCGGTCACAAACATAAACAAAAGTTATCGCCAGATAGAGCACAATTTTACCTGAAAGAAGAACGTGGAAAACAGTATGATTACAAGATTGTTGACTGTTATTTGTCTCTTCTAGAGCGTTTGCCTGAAATCGATGAATTAGAAGCTGACTATTGTGTAGCCACCAATAAATTAGAGCCAGGAATGATTGTGTCAGCAGATGTGTTGACAAATAAAGGTGGCATCATGTTAACAAAAGACACAGAGCTTACTGAAGCGGCCATCAAAAAACTGATTGAATATGAAGAGGACAACGACTGCTATCTCACTATATTCATCTATTAGCCGGTATGACGTTTTACCAGTCTAGATTTTTGTTAACCGAGCGGCACCGTCTCTACTTCGATACCTTAATACGTCGCTTGGTTAAGTTACTTACCGCATCCTCAATTAGACTAATATCCACCGTAGCATCGACGGTTTTGTTGGTAGAGTAAGTCGTGTTACTCACAAGTTTACCGTTTTTGAATAAAAGTGCGTTGTCTTTATAAACAAATTGAAAATAGCCATCTACAAAGTGTGTTGTGATATGGGATGAGTCAATTTGATCAAAAGGCTTATCTATCAAATTATCATTCGTGTATTCGTCACAGCCAATACCTTCAGATAAATAGGTCGCAACTATATTTTGCGGCGAATAGGCCGTCTCAGGAATATTGTCAAATCCAACAAACAAAGCTGACGTTTTATAAAACACTTTCTCGTTTTCGACGGCTTCGTCAACAAAAACTAAAACCTTTTTGTTACTCGGCTGAGCGATGAGCATTTGTTCTTCAAAGCCAGCCGTTAACATTTGAACCTTAACAAGTGGCTCTGCAAAAAACGAATTAATCAAAACCAGCTCAGAGTACGGTTGATAAAGCCCTGGTAATCCAGACTTAAAGTTAAACAACAAAGAGCTAATGTCCGATGGAATATTTAACTGATTTGATGATTCAAATTGCACATTGTTTTTGGATAACCATTCAACGGCTAAAAGCTCACTTTCTACTGGCAAAATGATAACGCTTAGTTTGGGCTTGTTTGTCAGATCACATTGTGCCGCTTTAGTGGGCACGAGTTGGTAGTCGCTGCCACCGACAAACGCCTGTTTGTCTTTGCTTTCTTGATATTCTTGCAGGTCAATAAGCTCGTAACGCGCCAATAGTGTTTTAGCGGTTAACGGGTAATGCGCTGGGAACATAGATGCTTGTTTTGCAATGTCCGGATTAAGTGTCGCATCACCCCATATATGCAAAAAATGACTTAAGAAAAATGCACCAATTAAGCTACTAGATAACACCTTTTTGTACTTAAAAGCCTGTAGCTGGTGGATGCGCTTCCATGTGAGATTACTGACCAAAAACTGATAAGCCAGAATAAAGATGAATACACCTAGTACCATGACGAAGTATGAGTCGCCCATCATGGCTAAGTACACATCTTCAACTTCTCGCAACTGCTTGAAGCTACTTGATGACAAGTGATAACCCAAACCGCGATAGGCTAACACGTCTAGAAATAAATACAGTTGAAATATAGAGGCCATCACGGCCGACACACCACGAATATGCCGTTTGTAAGGAAACAACACGATGACCGGAAAAATAGTCAGTATAAAACAACTGAGAGATAAAAAGGCAAAGTGACCAATCCAAGTCACTGCAAGATAAAACCAGCCCGATAAGGAATCAGGCATGGAATAATCGACCAAATAAAAAGAAGAAAACAATAACGCCAGGATTAGGTTTGCAAAAGTAAACCAGTGTCCCCACGACAATAGATTAAACGGTTGCTCCGTTTCCCATTGACTCTTTAGCTTAATAACCATTTATTATTGTTTTAATCCTTTTAGGCGACTTTTAGTGTTTTGCGTCTTTGACTGAATTTAATAATGCATCCGCAAAGCTTTGAGCTATTTGTTGTTTTACCTCAGGTTTCACGTTGCCGTCAATAATATTACTAACAGTATTTCCTAGGGCAATAAGTGCAAGGTCAACTGATACTTTATTATTTTCGACGACATCAAGTAGTTGTTCGACTAAATTATTAATCTCTTCGTTTGAGTATTTTGATATGATTGGCATAAGTAATTCTTGAAATTGGTTCTGTGTGCCAATACTACCATAATAAGTAACCAGGAAAAATCATGTCTTTAGCCGTAAATCAATTTTCAATCGCATTTTATGAAAAACAAGCCGACACCGAGTTTTCAACAAAGTGGGCGGTGATGACGGACGATAGTTTGGCAAAAGCAGAATCGTTCGTTGAACAACTGCACAATGTATACAACGCCAAACCAAGTAAAAGCTACGCAGCTTTTAACGAAGAAAAAAACACGGCATTTTCACAGCGACTTCACACTTATTTAAACCAAGAGATCCCGTTTGACCACCTGTCAAAAGACACTTTAGGATTGTTTCAAGCCGAATTGGAAAAATACGAGTTTGAAGAGACAGGCTATTTGTTATTAATTGACTACGAATACGTCGCGACGCGCTACTTCATGGTCGGAGTGGTAAATCTTTCTGAACATTTCTCTGTTGATTCAGAGTTTGGTATCAAGCGTGAACGTCATTTGGACATTAATAAGATTCAATTAGCAGCAAGAATTGACGTTAGTTCGTTATTGCATTCGAGTGAAGACCTAAAAACAATTTCATTCATCAAGGGCAGAGCGGGTCGTCAGGTCAATGACTTTTTTATGGACTTACTTGGCTGTACTGAGACCATCAATGCTAAGACTCAATCTAAAGAGTTAATTGGCGCTATTGATGAATTCATGTCGGCAGAAACACTCGACGCCAGTGAAAAAGCTGAGACACGTGAAAAGGTATTTGAGTATTGTAATGAAAAAATGGCCGCTGGAGAGGATGCCCGCTTAGAAGAACTAAATGATACGCTAAGCATGTCTGCGGATAACGAGTTTAAAGACTTTATCAGCCAACAAGACTACTCATTTGATGACAATGTTACGTTAGATAAGTCGACCGTTCGTAAACTAGTTAAGCTGTCTGGTAGCGGTGGTGGTGTTTCTGTCTCATTTGACCGTATTTTATTAGGTGATAGAGTGAACTACGATCCGAATAATGATCAATTAACGATAAAAGGTGTGCCGGCCTCATTGAAGGCAGTGCTGCTTGATGAGTTTGGTTTGGAATAAAGATGGACGTTAAAAAAGAGTTAAATTTAAAAAAGAAAATTGCTAAAAAGGTTCGTGAAAAGGCGATTAAACGTGCTGAGTCACGAATAATGTTGGCAGGGAAAACTCCAGAAGACTTTAATGAAGTGCAGCTCGAGGTTTTGGTGAAAGAAGAAGAGGACAAAATTTTTAGCAGCTATAAGGAAAAAGGGCTTTTAGTGTTGGCCTCGTTACTTGGTTTATCACTTTGGAGTTAGTCGCTTTTAGGAATTTCGGAGAATTATCATGTTTCAACAAGTGGTGCGATGGACATTTATCATCACAATATGGAAAAAATACAAAGGGCAGCTATTAACCACAATTGGTTACTTGGTGAGTTTGTTGTTGGTATCACTCGTCCATCAAGACTATCTTGAGTATTTAACCGCGTCAGGTGAGGGCAGAGCGAATGTTGGGCTATCCTTTGGACTTAAGTGGCTTGCCTATATTACCCTGACCGTTTGCTTCTATTTGATATTTACTGGTTTCTCAAATAAAACTCAGCGGAATACCGGACACAAAGGTTTAGGTTTTCTGGCTAAGTTTAGAAACGCTTCTAAGAATAAAAATGGCGCGAGCACCCAATCGGCCTTTAGCGGTTATGAGCAAGGACAAGATCAACCAACTAAGACCAGCACACAATCGCAAACTGGACCATCAGCACAGTCCGATGACTTAGATAGATCTAGAAGTAAAGGCTCAGACCCTTTTGCGAATATAAGAAGTAAAGAGAAACTGCGTTCTGAAGCAGACGTCATGTTGGACTTAAATAAAAAAAACGAAGGCTAGGCCTTCGTTTTTATTAAGTTTGATTCGTTTTCTTGGCTTGTTCGGGCTCAATGTCGTTACACCACCTCGGTGTCAAACCAATTAAAACTTTAGCTCACTGATCTCTTGAAGTTTTACGATACGGTCTTTAATCATATAAATTTGACACTCTTTTGCCATAATCACCGCAGACGTCATATCTGGTAACGTTGCCAAATATTGCCATTGGCAAGTGGCCTTCTTGTACCTTTCAAAATGCTTTTGCGCTGATTTAAACAAGCGTAAAGAGTCAGTGTTGCCGTTTTTCGAGTTTTCCTCGAGTTTGATTTGAACATTGGTTTCCCAGGTCATTAGCTCGCGCTCAACTTGGACAAAAGCAGCGTCTAAACACAAGGTATAATCCATCGGGTTTTGATGTTTTTGTTTACAGTCAGTAATTTCTTTTGAGTTGTAAAAGAAATCCGCCTGACTTGGTAACGCCACCAGGGCAAGCATTGTGACAAACGAAAAAGTCAATGTTTGTATAAAATATCGCTTCAAAACGATTCCTCAAAATTAACGGATTAATACGCTTAAGGTAAAACTTTTTTGTACGGTTTAACCGTTGAGCGCTCATAAACACCAGCTTCGATGTATGGGTCTTTATTTGCCCAATGTTTTGCTTCTTCCAAAGACTCAAACTCTGCAATGACCAACGAGCCTGTAAAACCTGCTTCACCAGGATTTTCAGAGTCGATTGCAGGGAGAGGTCCGGCCACTAACAAGCGTCCTTTTTGTTTTAATTCCTGCAACCTCGCTAGATGTTTTTCACGTGTCGCTAAACGTGTTTCTAGTGAATTAGGTTTGTCTTCCGAATAGATCATGTAATACATATTGGGATCTCGTTGTGGTTAATTACAACGCCTTCATCTAATTGTAGTTTATGAAGCCGCAATTGTTTTTTGCGGATTCTGCTTTAATTGACATAAAAATCAAGTCGAATGGGAAGACAGTTTATAAATTACTTGATAGCATGAGCCGTCAAAACAAAAATAATTATAATAAAGGTAGTTGGTATGAGTGCTGATAGAGAGCATTTTTCTTCAAAACTTGGATTTATTTTGGCAGCGGCTGGTTCGGCTGTCGGTATAGGGAATTTAGTTGGCTTTCCAGTAGCAGCAGCTAAAAATGGCGGTGGGGCGTTTTTATTAATTTATGCCTTATTTGTCATCATTATTTGTCTTCCTGTCATGATGGCTGAAATGGCCGTCGGTCGACACACCAAAAAAGACCCGTTAGGCGCATACACAAAGCTGTCTGACAACGACGGTAAATGGAAGTTAGCCGGTTGGATCGGCGTTATCACACCATTTATGATTGGTGTCTTTTATCTAGTTATCACGGTTTGGATTTTTGGTTATTTATTTGGGGCCGTGACAGGTGACCTCGAGTTGCTAGCTGATCCAAATACCTTTGGTGAATTTATCACTGGCAAATCATTATTTGTCTATATGGCTATCGTTGCAGCGATTACCGGCTTCATCTTAATGAGTGGCGTAAAAGAAGGTATAGAAAAGGCTGCTAAGGTTTTAATGCCTTCGCTGTTTGTGTTACTTGTCCTACTTGTTATTTATGTATTGACGCTAGACAACGCAATGGCAGGTGTCTCGTTCTACGTATTGCCAGACATGAGTAAGATCACCGCAAGTGTTATTAGTGGTGCTTTATCACAGGCCTTTTTCTCATTAAGTTTGGGTATGGGTATCCTTGTTACTTATGGCTCGTATATGAGCAGTAAGCAAGACATTCCTGACTCGTCTAAACTGGTTGCATTAACAGATACTGGTGTAGCATTTGTGGCAGGCTTATTAATCCTTCCGGCTATATTTAGCTTCGACCCTAATGTTGATACCGCTAACCTGTCTGACTCGTCAGTTTCATTGATTTTTGTCTTGTTACCTAAGATTTTCCTATCGTTACAAGCTGACATTGGATATGCCGGTGCAAGTGCAGTAGCGTCGCTATTTTTCTTATTAGTATTTTTTGCGGCAATCACGTCGTTGGTATCGATTATTGAAGTACCAAACTCAGCGATTATGGGTGCAAAAGGGGTTTCTCGTAAAAAGTCACTATCAACACTAGCAGTGATGGTTTTATTACTAAGTGTCTTTGCGTCAATGTCATTTGGTATGTCTGACTTCTTTACCAAGTTTGTCAGTTATGCGGGCGCTGATAAGTCACTATTTGATGTTATTTATGACGTTTTCTACGACACAATTCTACCGCTAAATGGTTTACTGATTTGTGTATTTGTCATTACGCGTTGGAAAAAGGCGAACTTCAAAAATGAATTACTAGAAGGTGCAGCGCCGGGTAAACACCAGTGGTTACTCAAGTATGCTGACTTTGCGTTATCAACCTTCATTCCGATTATCTTAGCGATCATTTTCGTTAACACAGTGGCGATGAAATTCTTCGGAGTTAACTTATTGTTCTAATGCAGGAGCAGTGAGCTTTGAGTATAAAAAAGACCGCTAATTAGCGGTCTTTTCGTTTGTGTTTTGGCTTGTGATTTTTCGTGTGTTAAGGCCTGCACCTAAATCGATAGCGGTTGGCTATTCGATGTAGGTATCTTCTTCCTCTGGCGCGTCATCATCACCCATAAACACACCCCAGCCATCAGAATAACCTTTGTGCTTCTCGGCAATGCGTTTGTATTCAAGTTCAAAGTCTACAATAGCTTGATACTCAACCTTCATGACTTTTGATACTTGCAGTTCAATGGCATCAGCGGCCTCGCCACCGTGGTCGTAGTTACGAGTTTCAACTTTAACAAAAGGCTCATCATTATCGATTCGAGCCATGAAAATTTTTGCCACGGTATCAGCGTCGTCTTCACTATGGAAAAGGGCGTAAAAGTCGACGACATATTCTGGTTCAAAATCAAAACCGGCTTCGGCCATTTCCTTTAAAATCTGACCCGTTTCATCATTTGGGAATGTCATATTTTTCCTATTGTCTGTTTAACCGCATTTGATACGGGATTGTGTCGTGGTGAGTCGAACGGTATGGATTTATGTCTAAGCCGCCACGTCGTGTGTATCGAGCGTAGACACTTAACTTTGTCGGCTGGCATACCTTCATGATGTCAGTAAAAATACGCTCTACACATTGCTCATGAAACTCGTTGTGCATTCTAAATGAAATAAGGTAACGAAGTAACGATTCGTGATCGATTGCCTTACCTTCATATTCAATAACAACACTGGCCCAGTCTGGCTGATTAGTGATTAAGCAGTTCGACTTTAACAAATGACTGTTAAGAGTCTCTGTTGTTACTTTTCCGTCATCAATTGACTTTAATAAAGACGCGTCAAAGTCGTAGTGATCAACGTCGATATCGATATCGTCAATATTTGTTCCAGGTAAAGAGGTTACTTGAAAGTGTTCGACTTCAGTTACTTTAAATAAGTCGACGGTAACAGTTTCTCCTGCACATTCGCTCAAGTCAGTGGTCATGGCATGAGATACTTCTTGCCAGTCGTTAAATCGCGTTTGGTTGAAGCTGTTTAAGTATAACTTAAACGATTTGCTTTCAACCAAATTAGGGCTAGTAACAGGAATACGAAATTCGGCGATAGCCACGACAGGCTTTCCTTTGGCGTTGAGCCAACTTACTTCATAACCTGTCCATAAGTCAGTCCCCTTAAACGGGAGTGTCTCGCCTAAATTTAAATCATCGCGGTTTAGGCTACGAGGCACCGCTTGTAGTAATTCGGGTTGATATTGTGTGGCGTACTCAGTGGTTTTTCCTAAGGTTAGGTTGTCGAGTGCACCAGAGTCGTTATAATTTGCAGTCATTCTTGAGATTCTTTATTTAGATTCTTACTAACTAATTGCCGTATATTGTAATTGGCAACGATTAAAAGTGAAACGTTAATGTCGAAAAACACTGATTTACATGCCGCTTGGACTCAATTTATTAATAGCTGGTTAGAAACCGCAGAAAAAACGGGTTATCCAAAAATTGAACCTGACTCAGACTGGCCTTCACCGTGCGAATTTGAGGTGGCCGGAAAAGTATACTGGAAGCCAGTGTTGATAAACGAACACAGCGATAAAACGTTTGCTTTTGATAACGTAGAAGAGGCGCTAGGGGTTCAATTAAATAAAGAATATACCGAATATTTTTCTATGTACTTTGCTGATGGTGTCAATGCTATTCACGACAAAGGACCGTTTCAGTTTTTGCAGGCATGGTCAGAAGACGACTTTGACCGCTTACAACAAAATTTAATTGGTCATTTATTGATGAAAGATAAATTAAAACAATCACCAACACTGTTCTTTGCGGTCACTGACGAAGACGATCTTAATTTAGTCGTCGACAATGAAACAGGTAATGTCTGTTTAGAGTATGTCGGTAAAGAACCTCACGAAGTGATTGCCAACAGCCTAAGTGAATTTATTCGCTCAGCCAAGCCGGCAGAGGCTCAATAATCAATCTTCTTTAAGAAAACTGTGAAGCACCTTCAGCTCTTCTCTAATCGATTTGAGCTCGGCTTTGACGTCGCTGAGCTCAGCTTTCAACGCTTTTGTTTCTGTTTTTAATTGGGTGACTTCTTCCATTAAGGTTTGCGTATCTGAGTCGGCTAGCGGTGTTTTAAGGGCTTTGCTGCAGGTATCACTAGACGCGTGTTCATCCAAACGCGTTTTAGCTTCAGCAGGCATGCTTTGATACTGCTTAATACCACTGACAATGACTGGCAGTATTTTAGGTCCTTGCATGCGGGCTTTCACTAGTGCCACGCTGGGTGTTTTACCCTCTAGTTCGAGTGTTCTACAAATGATTAAAATCTCATTTGTGTTCATCGCGGATACTCCAATTATCTGAATTTCTTTATAATTTCCAAACTGTCTCAGTGGTTATATTGACTAAGGTGTTAGCGAATTTTACTAATTGATTAGTCTCAACCGCTAATGAATGAATAACAATGTTTTTAAATCTCTTTAAAAATCAATGGTTTAAAAGTTGGAACTATATTTGTATAGTACAAGGCAGTTCAGTATTTTACTGATAATAACAAATACCCTGTACGAAAACATGGAATTAAAAGGAAACTAACAATGAAATCAACTTTAAAAGCTGCTCTATTAATTATCCCACTATCTTTTTCTCTAACGGGCTGCATCATCGTCAACAGCGATGAAGTTGATCCTGATAACTGGTCTTCATCAAGCGACTGGAAAAAAGAGCAACGAATCAATAAAGAAAAGATTGCCACACTTGAACTAGGTGATAGCTATAACAGTGTTAAAAATACGATGGGCACACCTGACTTAAACGAAGCGTTTGAAGACAATGGTGAAACGGTTCAAGTATTGTTTTATCGCACAAAGCACGTGCATTCTGACAGCCAAACGACAAAAGATGAGTGTACGCCATTAATCTTCAAAAACGGCAAGTTAGTAGGCTTTGGTCACAAAGCTTATAACAAGCTATAAAACGCAAGAAAACTCCTAATTTAGCTGAAGGGCAGGCCTTTTCCCAAGATTACGCCCAACTTAAAATAAAAAGCTTTCGTATTTCGCTACGAAAGCTTTTTTTTGGGTTAATTATTGGCTGGAATCGCACTGACCTCTTGCCACTGCGTTCGCTTAACTTGTGTGTTGTGATCGATTGCGGTGGTCGCGGCAATCTTTGTGTCATCAGCACTGACTGAGATTCCCGATAACTTCATTGGTACTTCAATTTCCGTCATCTCACTATCATTTAAATTAATACGATATACAGTATTGGTTGATGAAAAATACACATAGAAATGTTCATTAGTGATACTCATCATATTTTGATAAATATTTAAGCTTATCGGCAGTTCGATAGTGAGTGGCTTAGTTACTCCTACTAATGAGTTGAATGAAGTGTAATAGACATGGCCATCAGGCGCGGTTAATAACTGGCGAGGCTCTTTTGACTCAATTTTTTCGTACGTACCAGTGATTAAATCGTATTGCCAAAGCTGAACTCGTTTTTCAACCGTAATTACAGCGAATAATTTCCTGTTATCTGGACCGATCACAGCGTTGTTTACGAAGTGATCTGACGGAAATTCAACTTTTCGTTTTTCGCCTGTGTAACGGTCCATCAAATATACGTTTTCCTGGTAGTGAATAACATACAGTGAGCCATCCCTAGAAGCGGTTGGTGGATAGATTATTTTACTGTCAGCTTCACTAATGCTAGTCAACCGTCTTAATTGGTCTTTGAAAAACCAGTACTGATAAGCACCACTTCTATTGGATACAAATATAAGGCCGTCGTTGGTAAATCTTGGGAATTGATTGACTCCATCTGCCTCAAACACATCGTCTTCTAGGACGTTAAATGCCATATCAAAAACTTTAAGTTGGTTTTCGGGGTTTGCCTCATCAACGGTTAGTGCTTGGTTTTTATTAATAACAGCTACGTGTCTCATGTTTCTTTTATCGACAAACTCAAGTGTAGTGGTGACATTTGTCTTCAAGTCCAGCCACTTCAAATTCCCCTGACCATTCCAAATTATTGACTGGCCATCCCCATACCAACGAGCCATTTTGACAACTTCACCGAAAGGAAAAGAAAGGATTTTTTTATTTTCTTTTGTCTCTAAGTTGTAAATAAAAACATCGGTAGGCTGTTTCTGAACTTCTCTTTGATACAAGATTTGTTTGCCATCTGGTGATAACTCGAAGAGTCGAATTCCTAAGTATTGACCATAGGAGGGGAGAACTATAGTGGAAGACTCTGTCTCAAGATCCCAATAACTGATATGAAAAGCACCATCTTTTGGTTCGGTGTAATAAATACCCTCGCCATTTGGTGCCATATAAGCGAGTGTAAAGCCACCATTAGGGCAAGGCATCACTGTTTTATCAAATTCTATTTTCGGGAAATCTTTGGTTTCGAATAAGGCCCACATACAGTCGTTGCGCGAGTTGCCAAGTAACTTAACTAATACTTTTGATGTGTTGATTTGCCAAGATGCAGCAATAGTTTGATAGTCTTTGTAAATAATAGGAACGGTGCGATCGTCGTTCAGATGACTGACGTAACTCTTCGAAACCCCGTCTTGTGAGTTCACAAATGAGAAAAGTTGTTTGTCAGAAGAAATCGCTGGCCAATATTCTGCGCCTTTTTGCCATGTCGCAGGCACAGAGGTTGTTTTAATCTTAGTGGTAAAGCCAACCGGGCTACTTGAAGGTGATTGTTGAGTTGCCTCTACAGCCTGATGTGACTGAGGTGTTGAGCTCACTGTCTCGGTTTGT
>NZ_CEYNSH010000019.1:0-2305 GCF_982872775.1 Psychrosphaera sp.
TCGTCAGCTTTTGCTTCGACTTCAACTAGATCTGGTAACGGCCAACCACCCAGCGCTTTGTAACGATTAACCATATAGCAGAATAAGTCAGCGGTTTTTTCAGTGTCGTATTTTGCTGAGTGGGCTTCTTTGTTGTCAAAACCGAGACCTGCGCGTTTACATGCTTCGGCTAAAACTGTGTGACCAAGGCTAAGCGCAGCAAACGAAGCCGTATCGAAAGTCACAAAAGGGTGGAACGGAACTCGTTTGTACTTAGCTCGCTCGATAGCGGCCATAAAGAAGCCGTGATCAAACGCAGCATTATGGGCAACGATTACTGAACGTGAACAACCTGCAGCTTTCTGACCTTTTCGAACGGCTTTACAAATCGCTTTTACCATTTCTTCTTCAGGTACAGCACCACGTAATGGGTTAAATGGGTCAATGCCGTTGAAGTCGATCGCGGCTTGTTCGATGTTTGCCCCTTCAAATGGCTCAACATGAAAGTGGAATGTTTCGTCACGCTCTAAAACGCCATCTTCAGTCATTTTTAATGTTGTAGCGGCAATCTCAAGCAAAGCGTCCGTTTTGGCATTAAAACCAGCGGTCTCGACGTCAATTACAACGGGATAAAAGCCTCTAAAGCGACTGCTTAAAAGATTAGGATCTTTTGCTTTGTTTGAAGTCTCAGAGGTTTGATTTGTTGTATTTTCCGATTGTGTCACAGTTTTACTACCCTTATTTAATTCGGGCGGTATTATCACACGTTGGTCGTTTTATTTCATGTTTTTCCTGAGTGGAGCTCAGTGAAGTTGCTCTGGTATATGTATTGCATGGTTATAAGGGAATTTAAGTATGTATAGACTCTGTTTCGTAGCACAGGTCTGTACATGTGGTTTGAAAGTTATCTCTCCGTGTCAATTTTAGGTTTATGTAGGTTGTCTTAAATGAAGCAAATACAAACTGTTTTTTGTATATTTATCATTGTTCTAGTTGGAGTGTTTAGTCCGGCATCTGATGCAAATCGCCGTGCATATGTTGCGACGTTAGATAACTCTGTCTGGCAATTGTCACAGGACTCTCGCCTGGCTTGTAGCCTAGAACATGAAATTCCAAACTATGGAACGGCAATATTTAGCAGTGCGGCAAGTAAAAAGAGTAACATGGCGTTTGAGTTAGACCTTATGCGTCTGCCAGCAGACTATTCATTGGCGTTGGTTGAATCAGTTCCACCACAATGGCGACCTGGAGTGCGCCCCTCGGCAATTACTCAAATGCAATGGCGCAAGCAGTTTAATGGCGACGTCGACGACAAGTCTGCATGGATCATGTTAACCGAATTGGAAAAAGGCCATTTCCCAACCTTATATTATGCCGATTGGCACAATAAAAACGATCGCGTTTCGGTTGCTTTGGCTGCCACAAATTTCCGCCCCGCGTATTACGATTTTTTAAATTGTGTTGATGGATTACTGCCTTATGGTTTTGAAGATTTGGAATATACCGTTCTCAATTTTGAAAAGAATAGCACTGAGTTAGACCGAGCATCAAAGTCCAAGCTAAATCAAATAAAAGAATACTTAAAGCACGATAATCAAATCGATAAGATCAGTGTTAAGGCCTATTCATCTTCATGGGGTGGTAGGTACACTAACCTCAAAGTTTCCCAACGACGCGCAGCTGAAATTAAAGCTTTGTTTGTCGAATTTGGTATTCCGGGAGATAGGATCAGTGTTGAAGGTTTTGGTGAAAAGCGTCATGTTGCGTCAAACGACACCATTTTGGGTAGAGCAGAAAACCGCCGAGTCGTTATCGAAATGGTCAAACCTTAACTGGGTATGCGCTTGTTTCGTTTATACTCACGTAGTTTAAAACGAATCGGAGCTACCGTTTCGGCGATGAAATGATCACTTTGTTGAAGGCCCTGTGTCAATTGCTTGGCAAGTAGTTCGGCTAGTATAGGTGCAGAGGTTAGCCCGCGAGCACCTAGACCAGTAAGCACATACAAACCTGCATACTTGTTTACCACGATATCTTTGATTTTATCTTTACGACGATAATCTCCAGTATTTTTATCCACATAATTCGCAATCCAATCCCAATCCACTAATTCGCCAACTAAAGGTAAATGGTCGGAAGTTGTAGCTCTAAAAGCAGCATTAGCACTAGCGATATCTGTAATCTGTAACGCTTTGGCCCAAGCCTCTTCGGGATAGACTTTTTGAATTTGTACGATATTCGCGATATTCGCACTTTCTTTTACTTCAGAGTGTGTTTGAGCTTTTTCGAATGTGGCGCCAAAGGACTGAAACTGACCGTTGCCTGG
>NZ_CEYNSH010000019.1:2405-9909 GCF_982872775.1 Psychrosphaera sp.
ATGACCTGCCATTTGTGGTTTTCTAATAAATCATTATCGCTTTGAGCTTCAGCGTCGGAATGTGGCTTTGTGTTATGCGTTTTGGCTAAGGATATGACCGAGTGTTGAAATAAAATACTCACTCCCGCATCTGATAATTTTTTTGCTAACCAATGGCAATATTGTTTGGGGTTAAGCCAGCCACCTTCCGAATAATAAAGGCTTGAAAATGGAAGGGTTAAGCCACTAATGTCACTCGACTGTTCAGCGTTATGTAGTTCAGTTAACTCTGGCCAAAGAGAAGCAATTTTGGGGAACTTGTTATGTTGAGCGTCGTTAATAGCTTGTTGTAAAACACCGCACCACTGGTGTTGAACAACGTCATCGCTTGGCAATGTATCTCGATAAAACTCACATGCATATTGATAAGCTGATGCGTAAAATTTTGCGATGGTCGACTCAGTAGCCTGTAATAATGGATAAATCGCACCTTGTTCGTTACTTGAGCCTCCTGTGGCGACTTCGTTTTTATCACAAAAGATAACGACCGAGCATTCTGGATCTCGCTGAATAAGTTTAGAAGCAAGTGTTAGACTCGAGATACCCGCTCCGACGATAGCAACCTGTCTATTTTTTATATTTTTATAACCATTACTGGTGTATAAAAGAGGTGTCTTTGGTGAGTCCAATTTGAGTTCCTATTTGCTGCACTTCATTAGTCAAAGCACGAATTATTGTAGCAACCTTTTTGCTTGCCAGTTTTATTACCCCTGGAAAGATGCAGCCAGCATTTCTCTTTTTCGACCAAACCCTTTCACTTTATTGACCTCGAAACCAACTTCTATCAGTCCTCTTCGAACTAATCCAGCGGCGGTAAAGGTCGCTAGTGTTGCTCCCGGCTTGGACATACTGGCAATATTACTGAAAAGCTCGGTGGTCCACATCTCTGGGTTTTTACTTGGCGCAAAACCATCTAAGTACCAAGCGTCCACCTTTGGGAAGCCATTTATTAGTTTCGGCATTTGTTGATTAACATCACCTAACACTAAATTTAAGTCTATTTGACCTTCATTAAGTTGTAATGAGCAAATGTTAGCTTGGTGGTCGATATTGTGGTTTGATGTAAAAAAAGTATCAAAGTTAGGTGGATAGGCTGTGAGTAGCGCCTCGACATGCTCGGTCAATGATGGCCAGTGTGCAAGAGCGATGTTTAAGTCTTGTTTAGTTAATGGAAACTTTTCAAAGCTGGTAAAGGTCAGTTTTACGGGCGGCTTAGTAGGTATTGATTGGGCGCGAACGTGATTCACTTTTGCTAATAAGCGGCAAGTCGCCAGAAAGTTAAGCCCTGTACCAAAGCCGGTTTCTGCGATATGAAATGTGTCATTTGAGCCTGAGTCAAACTCCAGCAGTTGTTGTTCTAAATTATTGTTTTTTAAAAAGACATACTCAGTTTCTGCAAGCCCGTCGTGCTTAGAAAAGTAGATGTCATCAAACTCAGTAGAAACAGGCGTGCCGTTTTCATCAAAATTTAATTTTGCATGGTTTGTCAAAATAAACTGACCTTAAATGTATTTTAATGAGTGGATTTTACGGATAATTTTAATAAAAAGTAACTCTTGTTGACGCATTTCGATATTGCACATATATTCGGCTAACACTTGTTCGCTGAACTTAGACCAGTTAACGATTAAAATTGCGTAGAATACTGGCAAAAATTTGTTCACTACTTCAAAAATTGGGATATTTATGAAAAGAGCAGTTATAACTGGACTAGGTATTGTTTCCAGTATTGGTAATAATAAAAACGAAGTATTAGAAAGCTTAAAAACTGGCAAATCGGGGATCAGCGCTTCAGAGCAATTTGTCGAATATGGCCTTCGCTCTCAAGTTTGGGGAAACGTCGAGATTGACGTCAGCGAACACATCGACCGCAAAGCAATTCGCTTTATGGGTGAAGCCTCTCAGTTTGCTTACATTGCAATGAAAGAAGCGATTGCGGATGCTGGTTTGACAGACGAGCAAGTTTCTAACCCTCGTACTGGTTTACTTGCTGGCTCTGGTGGTGCGTCTTCTAAAAATCAAATTTTAGCGTGTGATACCTTACGCGAGAAAGGTGTAAAGCGTGTTGGACCATATCAAGTACCACGTACTATGAGCAGTACATGTTCGGCGACACTAGCCACTCCTTTTAAAATTAAAGGCGTAAACTATTCAATTAGTTCTGCGTGTGCAACTTCAGCGCACTGTATCGGTCATGCTGTTGAGCAAATTCAGTTAGGTAAACAAGATATTGTTTTTGCTGGTGGTGGTGAAGAAGTCGATTGGACACTTGCAGGTATGTTTGACGCGATGGGTGCATTATCAACAAAGTACAATGACACACCAGAATTAGCCTCTCGTACTTATGATGCGGACCGAGATGGGTTTGTAATCTCTGGCGGCGGCGGTATGGTGGTCGTCGAGGAATACGAACACGCTGTTGCTCGTGGTGCCAAAATCTATGCAGAAATCGTAGGTTATGGTGCAACCTCTGATGGTTTTGACATGGTTGCGCCATCAGGTGAAGGTGCAGAGCGCTGTATGAAGATGGCGCTAGAAAATGTTGATGGTGACATTGATTATCTTAACACGCACGGTACAAGTACACCGGTCGGTGATGTTAAAGAACTTGGTGCAATCCAAAATGTATTTGCAGGTAAGTCACCTATGATTTCTGCTACTAAAGCAATGACAGGTCATGCTCTTGGCGCTGCTGGTGTTCACGAAGCGATTTACAGCTTACTAATGATGGAAAATAATTTCATTGCGCCATCAATTAATGTTCAAACACTAGATGAAAAAGCAGAAGGCTTGAACATCGTCACAGAAACTAAAGTTGCTGATATTAATCTAGCTATGTCGAACAGTTTTGGTTTCGGTGGCACTAACGCCACTTTAGTTTTCAAAAAAGTCTAAGCTGATTCAGAATTTTTTATTAAAAATAAATATATAAATTCTCGAAATTAGCGTGTTTCAAAACCCCATTTAGCGTTACACTAAATGGGGTTTTTACTATTTGAACCATTCAAAATATTAACCCTCAAAACACCTCTTTTTTTAAGCGTATTGTCAGGCGAACGTGCATGAAATTCTTAATTGATGAAAATATTCCCTATGCAGAAGCATTTTTTGAGTCGGTGCTAACGCAGCTAGACCCTTCAGGTCTGTCTAAAATTGTCCGGTTTGCTGGTCGTGAACTTACCCCTGATGATCTAATTGATGCAGACGTGCTTCTGGTTCGTTCAATTACTAAGGTGAATGAGCCACTTTTATCAAAAGCCAATCAATTAAAATTTGTTGGAACGGCGACGATTGGGGAAGACCACATTGATAAGGCACTGCTTGCAGAGCGTGGTATTCAATTCAGCTCGGCTCCTGGCTGCAATGCAAACTCTGTTGCAGAGTTTGTAATCAGTGCCTTATTAGTTGTTGCTGAGCAACAAATGGCGAGTTTGGCAGACAAAACGGTTTCTATTATTGGTGTTGGCAATATTGGCTCGGCTCTACTGTCAAAGCTCCAAGCGTTAAATATGCAGGTGCTGTTATGTGACCCATTCAAAGAATCCGATGAGCAA
This sequence comes from Psychrosphaera sp., assembly GCF_982872775.1. NCBI lineage: Bacteria > Pseudomonadati > Pseudomonadota > Gammaproteobacteria > Alteromonadales > Pseudoalteromonadaceae > Psychrosphaera > Psychrosphaera sp. The sequence goes on from NZ_CEYNSH010000019.1 coordinate 5,999, forward strand.
GGTCTGTCTTATGTGTCTTTACCTGAGGCATTATCACAAGGGGACATAGTTACTTTCCATACTCCGCTAACAGTAGACGGTCCTCATCCGACACATCACTTACTATCTGATCACAATATTGACTTGTTAAAAGACGATGTTTGTTTAATTAACGCAAGTAGGGGTGAAGTTATCGACAATGACGCGCTTTTACGTCATATTAACGATAGAATTAAAGATGGACGGCCAGCCATCCACTTGGTGTTGGATGTATGGGAAAGTGAACCCAACGTGTTAATGCCTCTGATCCCCTTTACTTTACTTAGTAGCGCCCATATTGCCGGTTACAGTTTGGAAGGGAAAGGCCGTGGGACCGAAATGCTCTATCATCGGGTTTGCGCTCTATTTGATTTGGCGCCGGTCATTAAACTTGAAGAGTTGATGCCAAATGCTGCGGTCAGCCAGGTCACCCTGACACCTTCGTCAAGGGAAGACGTTCTTGAACTAAAAGGAACAGGGCTGCTCAAGCAACTCATTCACCTGGTTTTTGATGTGAGAAGGGATAACGCATTGTTTCTTAATCACATTGACAAGGAAGGGTTTGATTGGATTCGCAAAAGTTACCCAATACGCAGAGAGTGGTCGTCTTTATTAGTTGATGGCTGCACACAACAACAAGCGCAACAATTAGCTAACCTGGGATTCAAAACTCAAGTTACCAGATAAGCGTGATTTAGAACGAGATCATAATCCTTCTAAGTCCACAAGATACAGATTTAAGTTAGTCAGGAACAAAACATGTCAGAACAAAAATTTAACATTGCCGTTTTAGGTGCAACCGGCTTAGTAGGCCAAAACATTATTGAGATTTTGGAAGAGCGTAATTTCCCGGTAGGAGAGTTGTTTCCATTAGCCAGTAAACGTTCTGCAGGTGGATCTGTTTCATTTAAGGGCAAAGACGTCGAAGTCTTAGATGCAGAACAGTTTGATTGGACTCAAGTTCAAATTGCATTATTTAGTGCAGGCTCGGCAGCAACGGAAAAATACGCACCTATTGCTGCTGATGAGGGCGTCGTAGTTATCGATAACACATCATTTTACCGTTACGAACCTGACGTTCCACTAGTTATCCCGGAAGTAAACCCTGGTGCACTAGCAGATTTTAGAAATCGCAATATCATCGCTAATCCGAACTGTTCGACGATTCAAATGTTAGTGGCACTTAAGCCAATTCACGATACATATGGAATTGACAGAGTAAACGTATCGACTTACCAGTCTGTCAGTGGTGCCGGTAAAGCCGCAATTGACGAGTTGGTTCAACAAACAGCCCAACTAATGAACGGTCGTCCAGTTACTGCAGAAAATTTCCCTGCGCAAATGGCGTTTAACGTCATTCCTCAAATCGATGTTTTCCAAGACAACGGTTACACCAAGGAAGAAATGAAGATGGTTTGGGAAACACATAAAATCATGGGCGATGAGTCAATTCGTGTAAACCCAACAGCTGTCCGTGTACCGGTATTTTACGGTCATGCAGAAGCGATCCACTTAGAGTTGCGTCAACCAGTTAGCGCCGAAGATATTAAGAATCTACTCGCTCAAGCGCCTGGTGTGACTATGTTGGCTGAAGATGCGGAGTACCCAACACAAGTAACCCATGCAAGTGGTAGTGACCAAACATTTGTGGGGCGAATTCGAGAAGATATTTCTCATCCAACAGGTATTAATATGTGGGTTGTTGCTGATAACGTGCGTAAAGGCGCCGCGACCAATAGTATTCAAATTGCAGAATTATTGATAAAAGAATACCTATAACAAACTCTGGTCATAGTTAGTAAGCCTCGCTCATTGCGGGGCTTTTTACTTTTAAGCGAGCAATAGTCACATCTAAACAAAAGTAGTGCTATGGTATTTAAGGTGCGAGCTTTATATTTTTGTTTATAAAAGACGCAAATAAAACAAAAAATAAGAATTAATCAGAAAGTTGACACTATTAAGTGGTACAAGCTTTGCTTTACTTTTTTAAAGTGGTTAAATGACGATAGACTAATATTGCGCTCAATCTAATAAAATCAGTAGGTTAAGAAGCCAGTCTGTCGGACATAGTAACAATCGTTGCCACGTGGCAAAATTTGCGAATTTGGAATTGATCAATGCGTTCATGCTTTAAATTATTTGCTTTGTTTTTTATTTTGCTGTCTTTCGGGACGGCCCAGTTTGGTTATGCAGATAACAAATTAAAAGGCCCAAAAGGCGTCGACTATGGTGAACTAGGTGAGACCTACGGACCTATCACTGCACGTGACACCATGTGGAAACTTGGTAACAAATTCCGCCACAAAAACAATGTTTCTGTATACCAAGTGATGGTCGCTACACTAAAGAAAAACCCACAAGCGTTTGATTTTAATAACCTCAATGGCCTAAAAAACGGCGTTGTCCTTAAAATCCCTAGTCACAAAGAAGTCATGGAAGTAGACCCTCTGTACGCAAAAGAACGAGCAGATGCTGATGATGAGTTATGGGAAAAAAGGCTACGCGGTGAGTTGGACGCAAAAGTTATCGAGAAAAAGCTAGCGCCAATCGAAGCGGCAAAAGTCATTGACGTTGATACCGCCAAAAAAGAAATTTCTGAAAAAATTCAAAAAGTTGAAGAAAAGCAAATCGAAGCATTTGAAACGATTCAGCAACAATTAAACAGCGCGCAAGAAGTTAACGAATCTCTGAAAACAGAAAATGAACTATTACAAGAAAAGTTAGTTGCTCTATCTGACAAGTTAAACAACGTTGAACAGGCACTTGGTACGGAAAGTCAATTGCGCAGTGAAACGCAACAAATTTTGTCCAAAGTAGAACAATTACTTGCACAACAAGCTGCAGAGCAAGCAGAAAAAGAGGCGCAAGCTCAGAAAAAATCGGCTTGGGACGAAATAGCGGAATTCCTCTCTTCGACGCTAGGAATGATTATCTTGTCATCTATCTTGACGATCAGTGCGCTTGTTGGTGTAGCTATATTTTTGAAAAACAAAAATACCCAAGAACCAAACCCACTAACCGACCCTTCAATGGCACCGCCTCAGCCACTTTCCACGGACTCGTTTAGCAATGTTGACGAACCGATTGGCGATGTATCAGATTTGGATTTAGCAGATACGCTTGATGTAGATGACAGCTTAGATGCTTTAGACCCGTTTGATGACGAATTGGGTAGCATGGATGATAGTTTAGATGATGAGTTGGACGCGCTCGATATGGGTGACGACTTGTTAGATGACGATGTTCAATTGGACAATGTTGATGATGAACTGTTGTCTGACGATACCGCCTTTGATGATAGCCTAGATGATGAATTGTTAAGTGATGATAGTGATGTCGCTGAAATCGATTTGGCAGATGGAGAAGACGATGGTGACTCAATTGTTAGTGCAGAAGATATAGATGCATTATTAGACGGAGATGATAGTGATCTTGATGAAGCTCTCGATGACTTGGGGGATGACTTAGGTGGAGATCCATTAGAAGACCTAAGTGAAGATATCGAAGTAGAAATCGACGACGAAGAGCCTCAATCAAGTGATACTGACGACACGAACGTTGATGACGCTGGTGATGATGTTGACGACTTGTTAGATAGCGTCGCAGGCTCTGTAGAAGAAGCAGATGATAGTGACAATGAATCTGAAGCGTCACCTCCTGATGAAGATATGGAAACTGGCGTTGATGATATTGAAGATGAATTAGGGTTAGAAGACGATTTTGACATTGATGCATTGATAGATGAAGCTGGTGATGATCTTGATGATTCTGCTGCGATTTTAGATGACGACTTGGAAGAGACGGCAAGCGACGCTGCAGAAGAAACAACAGAAGAAGATGCAGAGCCGGTAACTGAAGACTCAGACGATGACTTTGATATCGATTCTTTAATT
>NZ_CEYNSH010000019.1:10009-28821 GCF_982872775.1 Psychrosphaera sp.
ATGTCGATGCATTAGTTGAAGATGCAGCTGATGAAGCGGAAGAAGAACCTGCCGAAGAAGTAGCTGAAGCCTCAGATGATGTGACTGACGAAGCAGCAGAAGAAACTCCAGAGCCGGTAACCGAAGATTCAGATGATGACTTAGATGTCGATGCATTAGTTGAAGATGCAGCTGATGAAGCGGAAGAAGAACCTGCCGAAGAAGTAGCTGAAGCCTCAGATGATGTGACTGACGAAGCAGCAGAAGAAACTCCAGAGCCGGTAACCGAAGACTCAGATGATGACTTAAATGTCGATGCATTAGTTGAAGATGCAGGTGATGAAACGGAAGAAGAACCTGTCGATGACGTAGCAGAAGAGGAAGCTTCAGACGATGCAACTGAAGAGGCTGTAGAAGAAGTAGCTGAAGACGCCACAGGTGAAGTTCCAGAAGAATCAGAAGAACCCGTAATTCACGATGAGCATGATGAAGACGAGCTTCACGAAGAGTCTGAACATGATGCGATCGACCTTTCAGCCGGTGAACAAGAACATGACAAGCCGGTCAATGATGTTGAAGCAAGTGCAGAGCTAGATGAGTATCCAGATCTAGAGATGCAAGACGACTTTGATGGTATTGATGATGAACTTTCAGAAAGTCATGCTGATGAAACTATAGAAGACGATGTCGATGAGGAGGAAAACCCTCAAGCAGACACCTCAGACAGCGTCGATATTGATGAATTAGGTGATGATTTAGCCGAAGGTGTCGATTTAGATCCAACTGACTTTGGTGAAGAAGAAATTGCAAACTTATTATCTGAAGACGCCGATACAGAAGCACCATTGCTCGATGAAGACTTGCTGAATACAAGCTTCGATGAATCCGATATTGAAAACCTTTTACAAGATGAAGAGTTTTCAGAAGGTGCAGATGAAATTAGCGACTTAGGTGAAACTGAGTTATTTGACGAAGAGCCTGAAAATAACAGCATTACCGAAGACTCCAATACAGAGATTGAAGGCGACGAGACGCAAGACGACGCGGCTCAAGACGAAATGGAAACAGAAGACGCAGAGTCTGAAAACGAAGTTGAATCTGCAGAAGCATTTGAAATAGATGATTTAGAACAAGCCGATTTTGATCAGCTTTTAGCCGAACTATCAACGGACGCAGAAGAAACAAACTCAACTGCTAACGACCCGGTCAGTGATGACGCTACACCTTCTGAAAATGTAGACATTGCAGAACTAGGCGATGATCTCGATGATGATTTACTTGGCGACATCAGCGATGATTTATTAAGTGCAGAGCTGGCTGATTTAGATCAAGACTTTGTGAGTGTCGATAGCTTAATCGACGAGCTGGATGATGGTGAAGACGTCGAAATTCCAGATGATTTGGACATTGATGTTGGCCTTGATGACTTTGAAGAGTTAGCGGATGAGCGCGGCTCGGTCGACGTAGATCTAGAAGCTGGTGGCATGGCTAATCAACTCGATTTAGCGAATACCTACATCGAAATGGGCGACGAAGAAAATGCCCAACTCATCTTAGAAAAAATAATTCAATCGGATAACGAAGAAGCTCAAGAACAGGCCAAAACAATGCTAGAGAAGCTTCAGAAATAGGCATGTTAGACAACCGGCTCGATAAACGGGTGGGTTCTTCGTTAAACCGTTGTATAATGCTGCCAAATTTTTTTATCGATTAAATGTTGGAAATAGGCAGTTATGCGCATTGCTTTAGGAATAGAATACGACGGTGCTCAGTTTTTTGGGTGGCAGCGACAACGAGAAGTGACGACCGTTCAAGAGTGTCTTGAAAAGGCGTTGAGTAAAGTTGCCAATCATAAAGTTGATGTGTTTTGTGCCGGTCGCACGGATGCCGGAGTTCACGGAACTGGCCAAGTCGTTCACTTTGAAACAGACTCGGTACGTACTGATAAAGGTTGGACAATGGGCGTCAATGCCAACCTCCCTGACGCTATCGCTGTTACGTGGGTCAAACATGTTCCTGATGACTTCCATGCTAGGTTCTCAGCCACTGCTCGTCGCTATCGATACGTAATTTACAATGAACGCTTGCGCCCTGGTATCTTAAACCATGGGTTAAGTCATTATCATATGCCGTTAAATGAAGAGAAAATGCATGAAGCGGCTCAGTGCCTACTAGGAGAAAATGACTTTTCTTCATTTCGAGCTGCCCAGTGTCAATCCAATTCCCCAAATCGTTTTATTCACTTCGTAAATGTGTCTAGAACTGGCTCTTTTGTCGTCATCGACATTAAAGCTAACGCTTTTGTTCATCATATGGTACGAAATATCGCAGGTAGTCTTATTGCTATCGGCAAAGGTGAGAAACCAGTCGAATGGATGGCAGAGCTTTTAGCCGCTAAAGATCGCACCCAAGCCGCTGAAACTGCGAAACCAAACGGCTTATACCTAATTGATGTGGATTATCCAGAGGAGTTTGGGTTACCGCAGTCAAAATTAGGTCCGTTATTTTTAACCTAAGTATCCAGTAAAATTTTGTTTTTGCCGCAATTTTGACCAAAAAGATGACTTATAAGACCAGTTTAAGCGAGTTTTTAAGGAATTCTTGTGTTTTAATACGCTTGAAATTTTCAGCGTGAAGAATAATGCGGACAACTTTTATAAGGCAGTAAAATGAGCTGGATAGAAAAAATTCTACCTAAGACAAATACCTCTACCAAACGCAACATTCCAGAAGGGGTATGGACCAAATGTACTAGCTGCGACGCTATTCTGTATAAAAATGATTTAGAAAAAGAACAGGGCGTTTGTCCTAAGTGCGACCATCATATGCGTTTAACCGGTCGTAAACGCCTAGAGCTTTTTCTAGATTCTGGAGAAAAAACAGAGATTGCAGCTGATTTAGAGCCACAAGATGTTTTGTCTTTTAAAGACAGTAAAAAATATAAAGACAGAATTTCTGCAGCACAAAAGCAAACAAAAGAAAAAGACGCAATGGTCGTGTTAAAAGGTCGTGTAAAAGGCGTACCTTGTGTAGCTGCAGCGTTTCAATTTGAATACATGGGTGGCTCAATGGCTACCGTTGTAGGTGAAAAGTTTGTCCAAGCAGTAAATGTTTGTATCAACGAAAATATCCCGTTAATTTGTTTTTCAGCCTCTGGTGGCGCGCGAATGCAAGAAGCGTTGTTCTCACTAATGCAAATGGCTAAGACAAGTGCTGCGTTAGCTAAACTAAGTGAAAAAGGCCTACCGTTTATATCGGTTTTAACAGACCCAACAATGGGTGGGGTTTCAGCCAGTTTAGCAATGTTAGGCGATGTTAATATCGGTGAGCCTAAAGCGCTTATCGGTTTTGCTGGTCCTCGTGTCATAGAACAAACGGTAAGAGAAAAATTACCTGAAGGGTTCCAACGCAGTGAGTTCTTATTGGAACACGGCGCTATTGATATGATTGTAGATCGAAGAGAAATGCGAAATACAGTCTCACGTTTGTTCGCAAAAATGTGTAAACTACCATCATTGGAAAAAGAGCACAGAACGGCATAAGTACTAAACAATAGTACGCTGATAGGTACAATAGTGAGTACACAACCTTTTCAAAGCCAGTCTCTAAATGACTGGCTTTTTTATTTAGAGCAACAACACCCTAAAGAAATCGAGTTAGGGTTAGATCGAATTCAATGCGTTGCAGAACGAGCAAATGTAACTAACCTGAATGCCAAACAGACTGTTTTGGTGGCTGGAACAAATGGCAAAGGCACAACGATTCGCTTTGTAGAACAAGCTCTTATTGCGCAAGGCTTCAGTGTTGGCGTGTTTAGCTCTCCCCACATTTTTAATTATAATGAGCGCGTTAGAATTAATGGTGAAATGTTAGCTGATCAAGCTCATATCGATGCATTTAACTTCATTGAGTCGAGACGAGGTGATGTCGCCTTAACTTATTTTGAGTTTTCTACCCTAGCTTCATATCGAATTTTTCAGCAGTTAGCGCTTGACGTTGTATTGATTGAGGTTGGCTTAGGCGGCCGTTTAGATTCTACTAATATTGTTCAGCAAGATATTTCTGTCATCACAAGTATTGGGTTAGACCATACAGATTGGCTTGGTGAAACGAAAGAAGAGATAGCCTTTGAAAAAGCAGGTATTTTTAAACCTGGTACCACTGCCATTATTGGTGAGGGACACAAATATAAGGCTTTTGCTGAGCAAGCTGACGCACATCAAGTAGGCAAAGTGCTTCAGACCGGCCGTGACTTCAGCTATGAGTTGTTAGGTGGGGAAGTGCCCAACCAGTGGTGGCAATACAGCAGTGAACATAAAGTTTACGATGCATTGGCATTAAATTATGTTCCTGTCCAAAACCTCGCAACGGCCATTTCTGTGTTGATAGAGCTGGGCATTGAACTATCTCAAGAAGAAGTCAACAACGTGATTGAAAACTTCTCATTGGATGGTCGTATGCAAGTCCTTTCAGAGCAGCCTCTTCAAATGGTAGACGTTGCCCATAATCCTCATGCCGTAACTTTTTTAGCAGATTCAATCAAGAGCCGACCGCCTTTTGCTAAAGCACGTCATGTTTCTGCCGTCGTCGCTATGATGATAGACAAAGACATCAAGCAGACACTGCAAACCATGGTACCAATTGTGGACGAATGGTTTATTGGAGGGTTGCCGCAAAATTCAAGAGCGGCTGATTCGCAGGCACTTAAGCGCATTCTTGAAGAGCTAGGGGTGTTCAAAATCCACAGCTTTGGTAAAGTTGAAGATGCGTGGCAGGCTGCAAGTGAACAGCAAAAACTAGAGTCAGAAAGCGAAAAGAGTTTACTCGTGGGCTTTGGCTCGTTTTTCACGGTGGCAGAAATCTTAAATCTTCACAAAGAATAATAATAATTTTAGGTAAGGAAAGTTGGTGACAGAATTAATCAAACAGCGCCTGGTAGGTATGTTGATCGTAGTAATTGCGGGTGTCGTCTTTATACCTGATCTGCTTGACGGTCAAAAACAAACGAGTAAGTCTGATTTTAAAAAAATTCCTGAAACTCCAGAGTTTAATACTCAGCCAAAACTAACTGAATTCCCGCTGGAGACAGTAAAAGAAAATATTGCGAAAGTTCCGACTTCCAACGACGTAGCGGTTGATTCAATGGCAGAGGACGACAATGAGCCGAATCCAAATGAGGGTGGATTTAAGCCTCAGGAGTCGAACCTTGCAAGCTCAGATGATGTCCTAGCCTCGACACAAGCTTCTGAAGTCAATAATCAGCCACAGCCTGTAGAAACATCAAATAAAGAGAGTCATCAAGAGGCGGTACAAAGTTTAGCCGTTGAACAAAATAAACCGAGTCAAAAGGTCACTGCAAAAGCACCTACGACGACAAACGAACCTAATCCATCTCGCTATAAAAAGCCTCTATATATCTTGCAGCTAGGCAGTTTTAAACATAAAGAAAATGTCACAACGCTGAGGGATAAGCTAAAACAAGCTGGATATGAAACCTACACAAAACCGGTAAAAACCAAATCTGGTGTTTTGTCTAAGGTATACATTGGGCCTGAATCTGATAAAGATAAACTTGAAAAGGCTCAAATTAAATTGAAAGAACTAACAGGGCTAGCGGGTAAAATCACTCGTTTTGAACCAACAAATTAGTGGCGCAAAGGTGCGGGGTTTGTTAGACTTCGCGCCGAAATCTCAGCAGTGGAACATGCAATCTCATGGTATGGATTGATTACGCGATAATTGCTGTTATCGCAATCTCAGGCTTAATTAGCCTTGTACGAGGGTTTGTCAAAGAAGCCGTTTCTTTGGCTGTTTGGATAGCGGCGTTTTTTATTGCAAGCCGTTTTTATGCAGACCTCGCTGTTTACCTTACTGGCATCGAAAAAGACCTCTTCCGCAACGGTGCCGCCATTGCCATTCTATTTATTATTACGCTTATTTTGGGCGCAATGGTCAACCATTTACTTTCAGAAATAGTAGAGTTCACAGGCCTATCCGGTACCGACAAGATGTTGGGCATGGTCTTTGGTGGCCTTAGAGGCGCATTAATTGTTGCCGCAACTTTACTGTTTTTAGATACATTAACACCATCAAGCAGTGCGCAATGGTGGCAATCGTCTATTTTAATTCCAGAATTTTCATTCATCGTCGAATGGTTCTTTGAATTAGTAAAAGAAAACTCAAGTTTACTGTCTACACAACATTGATGGAGACCAAATCATGTGTGGTATTGTTGGTATAGTTGGCAAGGCGCCAGTTAATCAGATTATTTACGATGGATTAACGGTGTTGCAGCATCGTGGCCAAGATGCAGCCGGAATAGTGACCATTGATAATGGCCACTTTAGATTGAGAAAAGCCAACGGATTTGTCCGAGACGTTTTTCAAGAACGTCATATGCAGCGATTGCAGGGCAATATGGGAATAGGGCATGTACGGTATCCCACAGCCGGTAGCTCAAGCTCTGCAGAAGCCCAACCATTCTATGTGAACTCGCCTTTTGGTATCTCTCTCGCTCACAACGGTAATCTCACCAACGCTTCTGAACTTAAAGATGTCCTATTCAAAGAAGCAAGACGCCACATCAACACCACTTCAGACTCAGAATTATTATTAAACGTATTGGCACACGAACTCTGTGAGTCCAACTTAATGGAGCTGTCTGCAGCTGATATGTTTGGTGCGGTTCGTCGCGTTCACCATAAAGTACGCGGAGCTTATGCAGTCGTAGCGATGATCATTGGCCACGGCTTATTGGCATTTAGGGATCCTAACGGTATTCGTCCTCTAGTGCTTGGTCAGCGAGAAACGGAGCAGGGCACTGAATACATGGTTGCTTCAGAAAGTGTTGCGCTGGATATAGACGGTTTTAAATTGGTAAGAGATGTTGCCCCTGGCGAGGCTATTTACATCACTGAAAGTGGCGAATTGCATACGCAACAATGCCACCCAGACCCTAAATGCGTACCATGTATTTTTGAATATGTTTATTTTGCGCGCCCAGATTCACAACTAAATGATATTTCCGTTTATGGCTCTCGAGTGAAAATGGGTGAATACCTTGGTCGCAAGATCAAAAATGAATGGGCAGATTTAGATATAGACGTTGTTATTCCCGTGCCAGAAACCAGTTGCGACATTGCACTGCAAATTGCGCACGAATTGGATTTGCCATATCGTCAAGGTTTTGTAAAAAATCGCTACGTTGGTCGTACTTTCATCATGCCTGGTCAGGCCCAACGTAAAAAGTCGGTACGTCGTAAGCTCAATGCAATTAGCCAAGAGTTTAAAGGTAAAAATGTACTGTTGGTTGATGACTCGATTGTTCGTGGTACAACATCAGAACAAATTATTGAAATGGCCCGTGATGCTGGCGCAGCGAAAGTCTTCTTTGCCTCAGCGGCACCGGAAATTCGTTTTCCTAATGTTTATGGTATTGATATGCCATCGCCTAATGAATTAATTGCCTACGGCCGTGAAGCAGATGAAGTTGCATCAATGATCGGTGCAGATGAATTAATTTTCCAATCTCTTGATGACTTGGTAAATGCGGTTAAAGATGAAAACCCATCTATCTTAAAGTTTGAGACGTCGGTTTTTGATGGAAACTATGTGACAAAAGACATTGATCAAATGTATTTGGAATCTTTAGAAAGCGCACGTTCGGATTCGGCGAAATCCAAAAAAACAGAACCGATTGAGACTGGTCTTGAACTTCACAACGAAGAAACGGACTAAAACTAACTAGAAGCCTAAGTAATAGGGCTAAGTTGGATTAACCCATACTTTTTTAAAAGTCGGTAACAATAAAAAAGGCGATGAAATTAATCATCGCCTTTTTTGTGTCTGTGGGTTTCGAAACAGGTTAACTATGAAATTTCTCACACGCCTCTAGTGTATTCTCTACTAAAGAAGCTACTGTCATTGGGCCTACGCCACCAGGAACGGGTGTAATCCAAGACGCACGCTCTGCGGCTTCTTCAAATTGGATGTCCCCGACTAAACGACCATCGTCTAAACGATTAATGCCTACATCAATTACGATAGCACCAGGCTTGACCCAGTCGCCCGGAATAAACTCTGGTTTACCAACCGCTACAACTAAAATGTCAGCTTGGCGAACCTGTGCTTCCAAGTCTTGCGTAAACTTATGGCAAACGGTGGTTGTACAACCTGCTAAAAGTAGTTCGAGCGACATAGGGCGGCCAACAATATTAGAAGCACCGACAATAACGGCGTGTTTGCCTTTATAAAATACATGGGTGTTATCTAATAACGTCATGATGCCCTTTGGAGTACATGGACGAAGCGCTGGGACTCGTTGTGCCAAGCGACCAATATTATAAGGGTGGAAGCCATCAACGTCTTTGTGTGGGTGAATACGTTCTAGAATTCTCTCTGGGTTTAGACCGTGAGGTAATGGTAATTGAACCAAAATACCGTCGATTTCATCATTTGCGTTTAATTCATCTACTAAAGAAAGCAACTCTGCTTCCGTGGTGGTGGCTGGAAGGTCAAAAGACTTTGAAACAAGACCAACCTCTTCACACGCTTTTTTCTTGTTACCCACATAAACTTGTGAAGCTGGGTCTTGGCCAACGAGCACTACGGCAAGACCAGGAGCACGACGATTAGCTTTAAGGCGGGCACTCACTCCTGTTTTTACTTTGTCACGAACGGTTTGGGCGATGGCTTTACCATCAATTAATCTGGCAGTCATTGAACACTCTTATATAGTAGATGTTAAAAGTAGTTATTTCGCTTAGTTTTATAAACCGTGCTTATTGTAAACCCTTGAAACAGAAATCTCATTGAATAAAACAGTAAACCAATAAAAAGATACAAATTAATTTTTAAAAGAATGGTTAAAATATGCGCGGAATACGCTATTATTGGTTAAAACGAAAGCGAGTTGCACTAAAAATCACCAAACGGAAAAAACTTTTAAAAAAGTGTTTGACTGAATCAGGGGTTATCCGTAATATGCCGCCTTGTCGCGAGGCAGTAGGTTCTCAAAGATTCAAAGTCGGTGTTTAGCGCAGCTTGGTAGCGCACTTCGTTTGGGTCGAAGGGGTCGCAGGTTCAAATCCTGCAACACCGACCACTTTGAACTTTTGAGATTAGCCCGTAGGTGAAGCGCCCGTAGCTCAGCTGGATAGAGCAACGCCCTTCTAAGGCGTCGGTCGTAGGTTCGAATCCTACCGGGTGCGCCATGTTTTGTGACAAGTCTTATTGCGGTGATTGTAGCTCAGTTGGTAGAGCCCTGGATTGTGATTCCGGTTGTCGTGGGTTCGAGTCCCATCAGTCACCCCATCTTTTGCGGAAGTGGCGGAATTGGTAGACGCGCTGGATTTAGGTTCCAGTATCTTCGGGTGTGAGAGTTCAAGTCTCTCCTTCCGCACCAAAATTTACTCTTATATAGTCGGTGTTTAGCGCAGCTTGGTAGCGCACTTCGTTTGGGTCGAAGGGGTCGCAGGTTCAAATCCTGCAACACCGACCATTTATCCCCTCTAGTACATATTCTCTTAATTTCAATATTTTTAGCTCGTTTGCTCATTATTTCTGCCTTTTATTGTGCTTTATCGTGGACGATTGGATTTTCCATGGCTATAATGCCGCGTCATTTTAAGAACAAAAATTTGGGCCCATTTTTTTCAAGCGGTCACAAAGTTAATTAATTGAGGTTAGAACATGCAGGTTTCTTTAGAAACGACTCAAGGTTTAGAGCGTAAAGTTACGATCACGCTTCCAGCAGAATCGATTGAAAATCAAGTTAAGGCTCGTCTACGTGAAGTTGGTAAAACAACTCGTATCGATGGTTTCCGTAAAGGTAAAGTACCAGTAGCAATTCTAGAGAAGCGTTTTGGTCAGTCTGTATTTGCAGAAGTTGCACAAGAGCAAATGCAACAAAACTACATCCAAGCTATCATTCAAGAAAAAGTAAACCCAGCGGGCGCACCTTACTTCGAACCTAAAAACATGAAGCGTGGTGAAGACTTAGAATTCACAGCGACGTTCGAAGTATACCCAGAGGTTGAATTATCAAACGTTGAAAAAATCGAAGTTGAACGTCCAGTAGCAGAAGTAACTGACGCTGACTTAGAAAACATGATGGAAACACTTCAGAAGCAACAGGCTACTTGGGTTGAGTCAAAAGAAGCTGCTGCTGAAGGTAACCGTGTAAACATCGACTTCCTAGGTAAAGTTGACGGTGAAGAGTTTGAAGGCGGCAAAGCAGAAGGTTTTGATCTTGAACTAGGCGCTGGTCGTATGATCCCTGGATTCGAAGACGACATCATTGGTAAGAAAGCAGGCGAAGAAGTAACAGTTAACGTTACTTTCCCTGAAGAATATCACGCAGAAAACCTTAAAGGTAAAGACGCTGAGTTTGCAGTTAAAGTAAACAAAGTTGAAGTACAAGAATTACCAGAACTAACTGACGAATTCGTTGAGAAGTTTGGTATCACTGAAGGTGGCGTTGACGCTCTTAAGACTGAAGTTAAAGCAAACATGACTCGTGAATTAGGCCAAGCGTTAAAAGCGAAGGTAAAAGAGCAAGTTATCAAAGGTCTATTAGAAGCACACGAATTAGAAGTACCTAAAGCGTTAATCGACCAAGAAGTTAACGTTTTACGTCAGCAAGCTATGCAGCGTTTTGGTGGTCAAATGGACGCTAACAACATGCCTGAGCTACCTGCTGAATTATTCGAGCAACAAGCTAAAGATCGCGTACGCACTGGTTTATTACTTGGTGAGTTCATTCGCACTAACGAAATTAAAGCAGACGATGCAAAAGTTAAAGAAATTATCGAAACTCAAGCATCTGCATACGAAGATCCAACTGAAGTTGTTAACTACTACTACAATGACGAGAAGCTTCTTGAAAATGTACGTAACTTAGCAACTGAAGATCAAGCTATCGAATTAATCCTAGAAAAAGCCAAAGTTGAAGAAAAATCAGTCAGCTTTGACGAAATTATGAACCCAAAGCAAGCGTAATTTAAAATCGCATTGACTTAAGGGTTGAACAAAGGGTTAAATGGCTCGATATACTAGTAAGTATGTCGAGCCATTTTTGTTTAAGGAAGCTATATGATTAACCACACCAATAATGTGGCCGCTGGATCAATTACCGATCCAAGCAATGCATTAGTCCCAATGGTCGTAGAACAGACGGCGAAAGGGGAACGTTCTTACGATATTTATTCACGCTTATTAAAAGAGCGAGTAATTTTCCTAACTGGTCAAGTTGAAGATCAAATGGCAAATCTGATCTGTGCACAGTTATTGTTCTTAGAATCAGAAAACCCAGATAAAGATATTTATCTTTATATCAACTCACCTGGTGGCTCTGTAACGGCTGGTATGTCTATTTATGACACCATGAATTTTATCAAGCCTGATATTTCGACGGTTTGTATGGGTCAAGCAGCAAGCATGGGTGCGTTCTTATTGTCAGGCGGTACAAAAGGTAAACGCCACTGTTTACCAAACTCTCGAGTGATGATTCACCAACCTTTAGGTGGTTTCCAAGGTCAAGCATCAGATATCGAGATTCACGCAAAAGAAATCATTGCGATTAAAGAAAAGCTTAATACCTTGATGGCTGAACATTCTGGTCAACCTTATGAAAAGGTAGCGAAAGATACAGACCGCGATAACTTTTTGACGCCAGAAGATGCGTTGGAGTACGGCTTAATCGATTCGATTTTAGACCGCCGCGAGATCAAGTAATTAACTAATTAGTCGATATATAGGCTAATAGCATTTTTTTTACTAACATTAAGTTAGTAGAGCTAGCAAAGTGAGGTGACTGAATGTCAGAGCATACAGAAAACGACAGTAAACTACTGTATTGTTCATTTTGCGGCAAGAGCCAGCATGAAGTACGCAAGTTAATTGCAGGCCCTTCTGTATATATCTGTGATGAGTGTGTTGATTTATGTAACGACATCATCAGAGAAGAAATCAAAGAAATTTCGCCAAAACGCGATGCGGATGCATTGCCGACACCACGCGATATTCGTTCGCATCTTGATGACTACGTAATTGGTCAACAACATGCCAAGAAAGTGTTAAGTGTTGCGGTTTATAACCACTACAAGCGTTTAAGAAATGGCGATACCAATGGTGACGTAGAGCTAGGCAAGAGTAATATCTTGTTAATTGGTCCAACAGGTAGTGGTAAAACATTACTTGCAGAAACATTAGCCCGTTTCCTAGATGTACCATTTACAATGGCGGATGCAACAACATTAACTGAAGCCGGTTATGTTGGTGAAGATGTAGAAAACATCATTCAAAAGCTATTACAAAAGTGTGACTACGACGTAGAAAAAGCCCAGCGCGGTATCGTTTACATCGATGAAATTGATAAGATTTCACGTAAGTCAGACAATCCGTCTATTACTCGTGATGTTTCAGGTGAGGGTGTTCAACAAGCACTACTTAAGCTGATTGAAGGCACGGTAGCATCGATTCCACCTCAAGGTGGCCGTAAACACCCACAACAGGAATTCTTGCAGGTTGATACCTCTAAGATTTTATTTATCTGTGGTGGTGCCTTTGCTGGATTAGACAAAGTCGTTGCGGCTCGTTCTGAAAAGGGCACCGCAATTGGTTTTGGCGCGGAAGTTAAATCGAGCAAAGATGAAGTCACTCTTTCTGAGCATTTTGCCAACGTAGAACCAGAAGATTTAGTTAAATACGGGTTGATACCTGAATTTATCGGTCGTCTACCGGTTGTTGCTACGCTAGGTGAGCTCGACTTAGACGCATTAGTTCAAATCCTAAGCGAGCCTAAGAATGCATTGACCAAGCAATATGGTGCTTTGTTCGACCTAGAAGGGGTTGAGCTTGAGTTCCGTGAAGATGCATTGAAAGCCATTGGTGCGAAAGCCATGGAGCGCAAAACAGGAGCTCGTGGTCTTCGTTCAATTATCGAAGCGACATTACTCGATACCATGTACGAGTTACCGTCGATGGAAGATGTATCAAAAGTGGTTATAGATGAATCAGTTATCGAAGGACAATCTGAGCCGATTTTGATTTATGAAAATCAAAAAAGCAAAGCTGTCCCTGAGCAATAAGTAACCATTAAATTAAAAAAAGGAGTCATTTGGCTCCTTTTTTTGTATCTACAATTGAACTTTTTGTAGGTCACCCCATATACTCATAGACTACTAATCAGAATTCAGAGAACTCACGAATATGACGCATGACGCAGAATACTCTAATATCCCGATTTTGGCGTTACGGGATGTTGTCGTTTATCCACATATGGTCATTCCCCTTTTTGTTGGTCGGGAAAAGTCTATTGCTTGTTTAGAACAAGCGATGGAAAAGGATAAAAAAATATTTTTGGTTGCTCAAACCGATCCTGCAAATGACGACCCGCAGCCTGATGACATGTATAACGTTGGTACGGTTGCGACAATTTTACAATTACTTAAGCTCCCAGACGGCACGGTAAAAGTATTAGTTGAAGGTAACGAACGTGGCAAAATTGTTCAGTACACAGAGACTGAAGAATACTTTGAAGGCCAAATTGAATTAATCGAACCTCCTCAAGCAGATGAGCGTGAAGAAGAAGTTCTGATTCGCTCAGCTATCAATCAGTTTGAAGGCTACATCAAACTTAATAAGAAGATCCCGCCAGAGGTATTAACTTCTGTTACGGGTATCGATGATGCTGACCGGTTAGCCGATACCATGGCATCACATATGCCATTAAAAGTAGAAGAAAAGCAAAAAGCTCTTGAGATTGAAGACGTGCGTGAACGTCTCGAATATCTTATGGCTTTAATGGAAGGCGAAATCGATTTACTTCAAGTTGAAAAGAAAATTCGTAGCCGTGTTAAGAAGCAGATGGAAAAAAGCCAACGCGAATACTATTTGAATGAGCAAATGAAAGCCATTCAAAAAGAACTCGGCGAATCTGAAGACGGTGTTGATGAGTTTGAAGCGCTAGAGAAGAAAATTGAAGACGCGCAAATGCCAGAAGAGGCTGAACAGAAAACTCGCGCCGAACTCAAGAAATTAAAAATGATGTCTGCTATGTCTGCAGAAGCCACGGTTGTTCGCGGTTATATCGACTGGATGACTGGTGTTCCTTGGAAAAAGCGCAGTAAAGTAAAACGCGACTTAAACAAGGCTCAAGAAGTTTTAGATGCCGACCATTATGGTTTAGACAAAGTCAAAGAGCGCATTGTTGAGTATTTAGCCGTACAGCAGCGTATCAGCAAATTAAAAGGCCCAATTTTGTGTTTAGTTGGTCCTCCAGGGGTTGGTAAAACCTCTTTAGGTCAATCAATTGCGAAAGCAACAGGCCGTAAGTACGTTCGTATGGCACTTGGTGGCGTGCGTGATGAAGCGGAAATCCGTGGTCACCGTCGTACCTACATTGGTTCAATGCCAGGCAAAATCATCCAAAAAATGAGTAAAGTAGGGGTTAAGAACCCGTTGTTCTTGTTAGATGAAATCGACAAGATGAGCTCAGATATGCGCGGTGATCCATCTTCTGCATTACTAGAAGTATTAGACCCAGAGCAAAATGCGGCGTTTAACGACCACTACCTAGAAGTGGATTATGACTTGTCAGACATTATGTTTGTCGCGACGTCTAACAGCATGGATATTCCAGGGCCACTATTAGACCGAATGGAAGTGATTCGACTAGCGGGCTATACCGAAGACGAAAAGCTAAATATTGCGAACCAACATTTGTTGAGTAAACAGAAAAAGCGCAATGGCTTAAAAGACAACGAACTTACACTGACTGATGCGGCGATTATTAACATTGTTCGTTATTACACGCGCGAAGCGGGTGTTCGTAGTCTTGAGCGTGAGATTTCGAAAATTTGTCGTAAAGTTGTGACTGAAATCTTAACGAATAAATCGGTTAAATCAGTAACAGTTGATGACTCAAATTTACAAGAGTACTTGGGTGTTCGCCGTCATGATTATGGCAAAGCTGATGAGGATGATCGAATTGGTCAAGTCACTGGTTTGGCATGGACACAAGTTGGTGGTGATTTACTGACTATCGAATGTGCAACTGTGCCTGGAAAAGGCAAATTGGTGTATACCGGTTCACTAGGCGATGTCATGAAGGAGTCAATTCAGGCTGCAATGACAGTAGTGAAAAGCCGTGCTGAAATGCTTCGTATCAATGAGGACTTTGCTGAAAAACGCGATATACACATCCACGTACCAGAAGGCGCAACACCTAAAGACGGCCCAAGTGCCGGTATTGCGATGGTGACGTCACTGGTGTCAAGCCTGACGGGTAACCCAGTTAAAGCTGACGTAGCGATGACAGGTGAAATCACACTTCGTGGAGAAGTACTGGCCATTGGTGGTCTTAAAGAAAAGCTGTTAGCAGCCCACCGCGGTGGAATTAAAACCGTTTTGATTCCTCATGAGAACGAGCGTGATCTGGAAGAAATTCCGGATAATGTGAAGAAAGACCTTACAATTAAGCCGGTTAAATGGATTGATGAAGTTCTTGAAGTCGCATTAAGTCAGCCTTTAGAGAGAGTTTCGACCGAAAATTGTGCATAAATGCATATTTTTTTCGAAAATTTGAAAAAAAGGCTTTTCAAAAGCGCCGACTGTGCTAGTTTATTGGGGCTAGGAGGGTTGGCGAGCCAACTCTCACTAATAAAATTAACAATCTAGCGTTAAATTACAACGCAGAGATATTGAGTCTAAAAAAAATAATTAGAGACTCAGAATTATAAAAACAATATAGGGGATGAAATTGTGAACAAGTCTCAATTAATCGAAAAAATCGCTGAAGGTGCTGACATTTCTAAAGCTTCTGCGGGCCGTGCTCTAGATTCATTCATCGAATCAGTTACAGGTGCTCTAAAGGAAGGTGACTCTGTTGCATTAGTTGGTTTCGGTACTTTCTCAGTGCGTGAGCGTGCAGCTCGCACAGGTCGTAACCCACAAACTGGTGCGACTATCGAAATCGCAGCAGCTAAAGTTCCAGCATTCAAAGCGGGTAAAGCGCTTAAAGACGCTTGTAACTAATTAACAATTTTTATGGGGAGCGGTAGTTCAGTTGGTTAGAATACCGGCCTGTCACGCCGGGGGTCGCGAGTTCGAGTCTCGTCCGTTCCGCCAATAAAAAAGTTCAAGCATTAAAGCGCATCTGATAAGATGCGTTTTTTTTTACAAAAAACATTCAACTCAGCAAAGAGAAGTAACAATGCTAGAAAGAATTAGAGAAGGTTCTCAAGGAATCGCAGCCAAAATTATTCTTGGCTTGGTGATACTCACCTTTGCCATTAGTGGTATTGGTAGTTACATCAACAGCAAAGCTGATACTGCATTAGCAACGGTTAATGACGTAGAAATTACACAGTCAGCATTAGAAGAAGCTTATCAAAACGAAACCAACCGCATGAAATCACAATTTGGTGAAGTGGTTGATCAGTTATTAGCTGACGAAAACTATGTCGCTAACTTGCGTCAGGGTGTTTTGGATCGCTTGATAGTTCAAGAGTTACAACGTCAACAAGCTAAAGACTTAGGCATTCGCGTAAGTGACGAGCAAATCAAACAAACTATTTTGGACATGCCAAATTTCCAAGTGAATGGCCAGTTTAACAATGATATGTATTTAGCCATGTTACGCCAGGCGGGCTTCTTGCCAAGCCAGTTCCGCGATTACTTGCGTAACGAAATGGTTCGTAATCAATACAATGCTGCCATCCTAGGGTCAGAGTTTGTATTGGAACATGAAAAAAATTATTACTCAGAGCTAGCAAATCAGCACCGTAGCTTCAACCAGCTTACTGTTTCAGCTGCTGACTTAGTTTCCCAGGTGGTCGTAGAGCAAGCTGATTTAGAAACCTATTTTGCGGCTAATAAGTCAATGTACAAAACTCAAGAGCAAGTTGCTGTTGAATACGTTGTTATTGATGCGGATTTATTAGCGGACTCTGTTGAAGTAACAGAAGAAGATCTCACAGATTACTACGAAGTGAACGTAGCAGAATTCACAACGCCAGAGCGTCGTCGAGTTTCTCACATCCTTGTTGAAGCAGCAGACGATGCAGAAGAGCGAATCAACGACATCAAAGCCAAGCTTGATGCTGGTGAAGCGTTTGATGAACTTGCTAAAAACTTTTCAGAAGATAGCTTCAGCGCTGAAAACGGCGGTGACTTAGAATGGTTCGAAGCTGGCTTGTTTGGCGACGCATTTGACGACGCTGTATTGGCATTAGAAAACGTGGGTGACGTTTCTGAAGTATTTGAAACTGAATCTGGCTTCCACATCGTTACCATAACTGAGCTTACTGAAAAGACTGTAGCTAAGTTTGAAGACGTTAAAGATCAGATCGAAGAGCAATTCAAGCAATCTCGTATCGACGAGCTATATATCGAAGCACAAACGACAGTAAGCCAGCTTGCGTTTGAAATGCCTGATACATTAGAAGATGCAGCTAAAGAGGCGGGTCTTGAGCTTAAGCAAACGGCAAAGTTAACGTACAACGAACTACAAGGCGTACTTAACAGCCCAGTAGCAACGAACAAAGCCTTTGATGAAGAATTCATTGGTGAAGGTCTAAACAGTGACCTAATCGATATTGATGACACTCGCTCTATTGTTCTTCGTGTGACAGAGTACGTGCCAGCGCGCTCTCAATCGTTAGAAGAAGTTAAAGAGCAAGTAACTGCCGCCGTTACTCGTCAAAAAGCAGCCGAATTGGCACAGGCTAAAGCAGAAGAGCTAGCAGCGGCACTAAAAGACGGTTCAGATGTTAATACATTAGCAACGGACGATGTGGTTAGGGCAGAAACGTTTGCTGATATAGGTCGTTACGACAGTGCAGTAAATGCACAAGTACGTGACGCAGTATTTGATTTACATAAACCGACAGACAGCGCGCCAGTTGTAGATACGGTTCAGTTAAGTACTGGTGATGCAGTTGTTATTGCATTGACTAAAGTTGAGACTAAAGACGCTGTCGTTGATGAGCCTATGGCAAATCAATTAATGGCCGTTATCTCACGTCAAGCGACTGATGCATTAATTGAAGCGAGCAAAGCAAACGCTGAAATTGAAAAATAAAAATGCGAAGGCCCAATTATTGAGGGCCTAATCGTAGAGCAAAAAAGCCACGTTTAACGTGGCTTTTTTTATGGGCAACAAGAAGTAAAGAATCTCGCCACACTTTATAGAGCCTTTTGAAAAAGTGTTTAACAATCTATATTGTAAAACACTGCACTCATCATATTTTGTGCAATGTAGGCGCTAGCCAATAAACATTCATATTAGAATAAGGAAAACTCATGAAAAGGTTTCAATATAAGGTTGTAGATACTAGAGATGTAGAAACAGGAGGACTATTTAAAGGAAGGAAACGAGAAGATGTAGAAGCATACCTAAGTTCGCTCGGGGAAAAAGGTTGGGAGTTAGTGAACGTTGACTTTCGTGAACTTGAAGGCGGTCTGGAGTTTGCTGGAATTATGAAAAAAGAGTTTTAATAGATAGTTGCTAATAAAAGGCTTGGCTACATATCAAGAGACTTTAACAACTTTTGAGTTTTGGCGTGTTGTGGGTTGTCGAAAACCTCATCCACATCTCCAGACTCGACGATTTTGCCTTGGTCCATGATAAAAATTCTATCACTCAAATAACGAACGAGAGAAATTTGGTGAGAAATTAGGATATAGGTGAGCTGTAACGTTTCCTGTAAGTCTAATAAAAGGTTTATGACTTGTGCCCTTAGTGAAGGGTCTAAAGGCGCGAGAGCTTCGTCTATGATGACAACTTGTGGGTCTAGGATAAGAGCTCGCGCGATACCAATACGTTGGGCCTG
>NZ_CEYNSH010000019.1:28921-44540 GCF_982872775.1 Psychrosphaera sp.
TTGACCAAGTCGTCTCCTAAAAACAGTTCTCCAGTATCCGGTAATTCTGCACCGGCTAGTAGTCTTGCTATGGTACTTTTACCCGAGCCTGCATCTCCAACAATGGCAATAGTTTCACCGCGATGCATATCAAAGTTAAGTGGACCAATCACGACATCCTTGCCGCGTTTAAACCAATTGGACTTATCGCTATATGTTTTCGATAAGTTTTTGACAGTAAAAAGGGCGATCGATTCCATTACTTTTTAATCTCCTGAAGCGGATAATGACAACGGAATTGCTGACCTCTTATTTTTCGTTGTTCTGGCATTGTAACGCAGGCTTTTTGGGCGTTTGGACAGCGCGGACCCAAGCGGCAACCTGTTGGTAAGTGCTGCAGTGTAGGTATGGTTCCTTTTAGTGTGTACAAACGCTGTTTTTTATCTAGTTCACCGCTCTTGAAGTCAGGCTCACTGTCAAACAAAGCTTTGGTGTAAGGGTGCATTGGCTTTGAAATGATTTTTTTTGTTGCACCACTTTCAATCAGCTGCCCACAGTACATAACATTAATGGTATCAGCCCAACTGGTAATCGTGTTGAGGTTGTGAGTAATGAATATTACCGCCATATCTTTCAATTGATTTAGGCTCTTTAACAACTTGATTACTTGTAAAGATGTTGTACTTTCTAATGCCGTAGTTGGCTCATCAGCAATTAATAGCTTTGGCTCTTTGGCAATAGCCATGGCAATCATGATCTTTTGGCACACGCCCTCTGAAAGCATATGTGGATAGCTATTAAAAATAGCGTTGTGGTCTTTAATACCGACTTTGTGTAAAAGGTTAGAGCAGCGTTTCAATCTTTGTGCTTTATTAGCGCCAAACCAACCGCCAAATTCGCTGTCCGGCAATGACTCTTCTAGTTGAGAGAAGATATTGGCTGTAGGATCAAGGCATCGACGCGGCTCTTGATAGATCATAGAAACATCGCGGCTTATAATTTTACGACGCTCACCGTCGCTCTTGCGATTTAAGTCTTCACCCATAAAGTGCAAACGGTCAGCGGTAATATTCCAACGGTTGTTTAATACACCGACCAGTGCTTTTGCGATAAGGCTTTTGCCCGAGCCTGACTCACCAATTAAGGCACTGACTTCACCTTCTTTCATTGAGAAGTTGGCTGATTCGACGGCACGAATAGTCTGTTCGTTGGTGACCAGTTCTATATTGAGGTTTCGAATATCTAAAAGCTTCATCTTGGTTATAACACTCGTCGGTCTTTTAAGGCGCGTCTTAGACCATCACCTACAATGTTTACGGTTAATATACAGACAAACAATACTAAGCCGGGCAACATGACTGTCCAGGGACTGAGATAAAAAACATCTAAGCTATCAGCAATCATGGTACCTAATTCTGGCTCTGGACTCTGTGCGCCCAGACCTATAAAGCCCAATACAACAATATCTAAGATGGCTGAAGACATCGCCATCGCAGAGAAAATGACGATTCCCTCAAACATATTTGGTAGCAGGGCATAACGAAATAGCTGCCAATTGTTTGCACCATCGAGTCGATAGGCAATAACAAAATCTTTATTCAGTAATTCGGCGACTTCGGTTCTTACGTGGTGAATAAATTGAGGCAACATAGCCAATACGACTGCCCAAAATGTGTTGTCGATTCCAGGCCCTAATATTGCCACGATGACAATAGCGATAAGTAGAGATGGCATAATCAACGCAACATCCAACACATGGTTAAGAATGCTTGCTCTTACGCCTTTACTAAACCCAGCCAGTGTGCCGATAAGTAAACCAATACTAAGTGCCAGTACAACTGCAATAATAGCAAGACCAAACGAAAAGCTGATGCCTAATAACAGGCGGGATAAAATATCTCGGCCTAGGGCGTCGGTACCAAACAAAAATGTGATACTGCCTTCTGGATCCCAAGCTGGCGGAATAAGTAGCTTTTCTGCGTGTTGTTCATAAGGCGAATAGGGCGAAATCAATGGCCCAAATACAGAAATAAGTATGAGGCCAATAATGACCCAAAACGCGACGAGCGCAAAGTGGTTACGCTGAAAGTACCGCCAAAGCTGCCTTAGTGGTGAATAGTTAGTGGGTGATGAGAATATTCTAAATTTTGCCATAACCCCTCCTTCTTGCCAGAGGGTCAAATGCCATGTACAAAATATCGAATAAAATAGTGGCGATAAACACCATACCAGACATTACCATCAGACCACCTTGAATGGCCGGATAATCACGCTGGTGAATCGCGTCCACCAACCATGAACCAAGCCCCGGCCAAGAAAAAATAACTTCAGTAACCATTGCAAGTGTTATTAGTGTTCCAAAGTGAGTACCTAGCATCTGAATTACGGGGAGTAGCCCGTTTCGCAATGCGTGTCGCCTTAACACTTGAAAATTACTTAAGCCTTTTGCTTTAGCAGCTTTGACGTAGCTCGTGTCCAAGACATTATGCATAGCTTGGCGCGTGGTACGGATTAACACCGTTGTTGGGTAGGCGGCCAATACTAAGGTTGGCATGGCTAAATGTTTAAAAGCATCGTAATAGGCTTCCGTTTTATACGGAATGTCGGCCAGTGCAATATCAATTAGAATAAACCCGGTAACATTAGGTACTTGGTACATCAAGCTGAGACGACCGGAAATCGGTAGCCAGCCTAAGTTAATGGAAAAAATTAAAATGAGGATCAGTGCAAACCAAAATATTGGCATTGAAAACCCGATTAACGACAACGCCAAAATTGGTTTGTCTAACCAAGGCTTGCGTACATCCGAGGCCAAAATCCCTAGAGGAATTGCGACGATAAAGCTATATAAAAGTGCATAAGCCGCCAGTTCTATAGTGGCAGGCAATACTGAAAAAACCTGAGCATAAACCCCAGTTTCGGTAATAAATGAGACCCCCCAATTACCATCTAGAATTCGACCTATATAAGCCCAGTACTGAATAATTACATTACTGTCGATCTTATAGAGTTTGGTTAACTCTTCAGTGACTTCTGGATTCAAGTTTTGCAAACCTGTCATATTACTCAGCGGGTCACCAGGAAAAAGGTAATTTAACGAGAACGAGAAAACAGTGACACCAAAGGTCACAAATATAAGTAAATACAATTTTCTTAGGAGGTAAGTGCCCATCTAGTCAATTACCTTCTCAGTCGCAGAAAAATCGATACCACCGTACGGGTTGATATTGACGTTTTTGATGTAGTCACGTTGAACTTTATGTCGTGTCGCATGTGCAATGGGAATCAAAGGTACCTCTTGACTGATTATGCTTTCGGCACTTTGATATGAAATTTTTCGGTCTGCGTAACCAGTAGAGCTGAGCGCCTTTTTAACAAAACTATCAAATCGTTGATCACACCACAATGTTCGGTTCGAACCGGCAAGCGCCGCGGCACAACTTAATAGAGGGCGAAAAAAGTTATCTGGGTCGGAATTATCGGCTAGCCAACCAATAAGCACAGAGTCGTGCTCGCCTGCCGCCAGTTTCTTGCGAAAAGTCCCCCAGTCATACGTCACAATATTTACATCAATATCTAACTCCGAGAGGCTTTGTTGAAGAATCTCCGCCATTTTTTGAGCATTAGGGTTGTAAACACGTTGTACGGGCATCGCCCAAATATCCATTTCAAAGCCATCAGGATAACCGGCTTTAACTAGTAGCTCTTTTGCTTTGATTAAATCATATTCATTGGTGAACTGGGTATCACTGTAGGCCCAAGAGGTGGGAGGCAATAGGCTCGTAGCTGGTTGAGCTAAGCCAAAATATACAGCATCAATGATCGATTTTCGATCTACAGCATAAGACAAAGCACGACGAACATCTGGGTTATTAAATGGAGCGTTATTGGTGTTAAAACCCCAATAACTGACGTTCATAGAAGTGCTTTCGATGATGTTGATCTCATCTCTGTTTTGTAAAAAGCCAACGTCAGAAGCCGACGGGTAACCTAATACATCACACTCCTTTGTCATCAACTTAGCCAATCTAGTCGAATTGTCTGGCGTAATATCGAAAATGATTTGTTCTAGAGTTGAACGAGGTTGCCAGTAATTTTCATGTTTTACATATCGAATATAGTGGTCGCGTTGATACTCTGAAAACTTATAAGGACCAGTTCCGATTGGCTGAGTATCAATCAACTCGGGCGTACCGCGTTCAATCAGTTGTTCAGCATATTCGGCCGAGAGGATGACGGCAAAGTCAGTTGCAAGGTTGGCGAGAAAAGATGCTTGCGGGTCGACCAATCTAAATTCGATAGTAAGGTCGTCTACAACAATAATTTGCTCGATTAACGAGACTAAGCCAATACCTTCAAAAAATGGGTATTGACCACCGCCGACTTGATTGTATGGATTGTCCTCGTGGAGGATTCTTGAAAAAGTAAAAAGTATATCGGCACTGGTTAGTGTTCGGGTCGGTTTAAAGTAGTCAGTTGAATGAAACTCAATACCCTTGCGTAAATAAAAGCGATATCGCATTGCGTCGCTTGACACAATGACTTTGCGAGCAATATCTGATTCAACTTCACCGGTTTCAGGGTTGATTTTTACTAGTCGATTGTAAAGTTGTTGTGAAACCGCATCGATTGTAGTGCCACTTGTGACCAATTGGGGATTGAATGACTCAGGCGAGCCTTCACTGCAATACAATAATGTCTTGGAAGCTAACTCTGAGTTTTGTTCTATATCACAGCCACTCAAAACGGCACTGCAAATTAGCAGCGCCATTGACTGAAATAAGTGGTTAGCTTTCTGTACTGTTTTCTGCATTACTGTCCAACAAACTGTATTTTTTGAGGTAACCTCTCAGTTGATGATACGTTACCCCTAGCTGCTCCGCTGTCTTTTTTTGATTGTAGTGACAATGCTTTAAAGCTTGTTTTATCACCTTGATCTCAAAGTCTTGGCTGGTGGCTTTAAAATCGAGCGGAAACTGTATTTCTGATTGTAATCCAGATGGTTGCGGAATAACAGGCTGAACAGAAGAATCTGAAGTAGTTGAACTAAATGACGACGTTGCTAGGCTACTATGTGCGCTAGGCGTTGCTATATGGGCTGTTGGCTCTGCTTGTCTGTCGTGTGTTTTGACTCTTGCTTTTGGCCTATAAGGACTTGCAAACGGGTCAATTACAATTTCATGAACCGGGACGTGCGGATTTGCGGCTCGGTAGACACTTCGCTCTACCACGTTCTTAAGTTCACGAACATTACCTGGCCAGTCGTACTCTAATAAAAACTCTTTGGCTTTACGAGAAAAGCCACTAAATAGCTCCCAACCGAGCTCTTTTACCATTGATATTGCAAAATGCTCTGCTAATACCATGATGTCTTCACGTCGCTCACGAAGTGGCGGTAACGTAATCACATCAAAAGCAAGACGGTCTAATAAATCTGACCTAAATTCACCCGCTTCGGCCAGGGCAGGGAGGTCCTCATTGGTTGCACAGACTAACCGTGTGTCTACTTTAACGGTTTTTGTACCGCCAACACGTTCAAATTCACCGTATTCTATAACGCGTAATAACTTTTCTTGCACTAGGCCACTAGTGTTGGCTAATTCATCTAAAAACAAGGTGCCGCTGTTGGCACGTTCAAAGCGACCTTCATGACGTTTTCCTGCGCCTGTAAATGCCCCTGATTCGTGACCGAATAGCTCACTTTCTAATAAGTTTTCATTAAGAGCAGCACAGTTTAAGGTGACGTAGTTTTGATCCCAACGAGAAGAAAGATAATGAAGGCGCGCCGCAATGAGCTCTTTACCTGTCCCTCTTTCACCGATAATAAGAACAGGTTTGTTGAGTTGGGCCAGCTGGGAAACCTTTTCGAGTACTTCTAAAAACGAGTTTGCTTGGCCGATTAAGTTATCTTTAGTTCTAAAATTATCCATATGTTTTAGCGCTTTATGTATTTATTATTGTTTGAATCAAAAGCCAGCAATATGAAAAGTCGCCACAATTGTTGTCTTTTTTTAACATTTGGTGAAAATAACTAAAATATAGTCTATTTGAAAAAGCTAGAAACAGGAAGTTTTCTTTTCAATTAAATTAAATCTATGAAAAACAATAGCTTGTTGTGTTTTTCTAAGTTGGCAAGATATCTGTATATATTCTGGCACATGAAGATTTCGGTCTTTGTATTCAGAACGGAAACGTTCAAATAACCAACTAGAGGTATGTACTATGGGAATTTTTTCACGATTTGCAGACATTGTTAATGCAAACATCAATTCGCTGCTTGATAAAGCCGAAGATCCAGAAAAAATGGTGCGTTTAATTATTCAAGAAATGGAAGACACATTGGTTGAAGTGCGTTCTTCCTCTGCTAGAACCTTAGCAGACAAGAAAGACGTAGCTCGTATGATTGAACGCCTTGAAAATGAAGTTTCTGATTGGCAAAGTAAAGCAGAGTTAGCATTATCAAAAGAGCGCGAAGACCTGGCTCGTCAAGCTTTAATTGAAAAGCAAAAATGCGAAGAGCAAGTTGAGAGCTACAAAAAAGACTTAACGGCTCTTGATGACCAAGTCAATCGCTTAAAAGACGAAATTGGCCAGTTACAATCAAAACTTGAAGATGCAAAAGCTCGCCAAAAAACAATTTTGATGCGTGGTAAAACAGCCAGCTCTCGTTTAGATGTGAAAAGTAAGCTGAGCAGCAACAAATTAAACGATGCGATGTCTCGTTTTGAACAGTACGAGCGCAAAATCGATAACTTGGAAGCGGAAGTTGAGTCTTACGACTTATCGAATAAATCACTAGCCGATGAATTTGCAGAGCTTGAGTCAGCTGACAAAGTTGACGGTGAATTAGAAGCATTAAAAGCAAAGCTAAACAAAAAAACGGCTAAAAAATAAGAACTGATTGAAAGGAGCTAACCATGTCAGATGTAGTAGGGATTATCGTTGCACCAATTATCATATTTATGATCTTTGTTGCCCCAATTTGGTTGATTATGCATTACAGAAGTAAAAAGCAGGTTAGCCAAGGGTTAAACGAGCAAGAGTTGCAACAATTAGCTGCTCTGGCTCACAAAGCTGAAACTTTGGGTGACCGCGTTAAAACTCTTGAAAGTATTTTAGACGCAGAAGCGCCAGGATGGCGCGGCCCACAAGCTTAGTTTGGAGGGAATATGGAAGAGTTAAAAAAGCGCAAATTAATGAGAGATTCAGAAGAGGGCCGTGTCGCAGGTGTCTGCGCAGGCCTCGCTGAATACCTAAATATAGAAACTTGGATTATCCGTGTTATTTGGTTCAGTGGCGTTATTTTCTCCGGTGGCTTCTTTATCGTTGCTTATATTGCCGCTTGGTTTATTTTAGACAAAAAGCCGACTGACCCTAACCAGGTGAGTCAAACGGGCTCCAAGTGGTCTTCAAAAGAAAAGGACTTAGACCGAGTAATTGAAGTAAAACGCACTGTATACCAAGCTGGTGAGCCACCAAAACAAGCGTTTCATGATATTGTTCGTCAGTTTGAGGGTATCGACCGTCGTATTCAAAAAATGGAACGTTATGTAACATCAAATGAATTTACGATTAAACGCGAAATCAACAATCTTTAAGTTTCTAAGCGTAAAAAAACAATGAAAAAAGAATGGCCTATTGGCCATTTTTTTATACCTGTAATTTGCCCAGCTAGCTGTAAATTTTGTTTTACAACTGCGGAATCGTTTTTGAACACATTAGATTATTAACTCTACCGATTTTCGAGCAAAGTCTAAATATCGAACAGCAATACATGTTGTTTCAATGTTTTAGATGAGAGTGGAATTCGTGAAAAAAATTAATAATAAAGTACCGCATCAAGACACGGTTTGTATTCATGCTGGTAAAACTAAAGAAGGGCACTTTGGCGCCTTAACAAGCCCTTTGTACCAAACTTCTACCTTTGTTTTTGATAATGCTGCACAAGGAGCTGCTCGGTTTGCCGGTGAAGAACCTGGGTATATTTATACGAGACTAGGCAATCCAACCGTTCGTGAGCTCGAACTAAAAATGGCCGCACTGGAAAAAATGGAAGATGCTGCCGCTACAGCAACTGGGATGGCGGCCGTTTCTGGAGCCGTACTTAGCTTTCTCGAAGCCGGTGACCATGTCATCGCTAATAAAGCTGTTTACGGATGCTCTTATGCGTTGTTGAGCCATCAGCTCCCGAAGTGGGGTATCGAAGTCTCGTTTATTGATATGGAAAATGAGCGGGACCTTAAAGCCGCACTTAAACCCAATACAAAGATGATATTTGCTGAGACGCCAATCAACCCAAATCTAAGAGTTTTGGACTTGGACTTAATAGGACGCTTTTCCAAACAGAACAATTTATTATCTATCATAGACAATACGTTTATGTCGCCAATGCTTCAGACTCCTGTCGATTATGGCATTGATATTGTCATTCATAGTGCCACTAAATACCTAAATGGCCATGGAGATGTAGTCGCAGGTGTAATAGTTTCGTCGAAAGAACATATTGAGACGATCAAACTCACCATACTCAAAGATGTAGGTGGTACTATCAGCCCACATGATGCTTGGCTTATTCTTAGAGGATTAAAGACTTTACCAATACGAGTCGAGCGTCACTGTAAATCAGCACTTACAATTGCAGAGTATTTAGAATCACACCCTATGGTTGCTGAGGTTTACTATCCCGGCTTACAATCACATCAGGGTTATAAATATATAGGCACGCAAATGAAAGCGGCAGGCGGCGTGATTGGTTTTGAATTAGCAGGGTCAATTACAGAAGGCCAAGCGTTTATTGACGCAATGCAGCTGTTTTCAATTGCAGTAAGTCTAGGAGATGCGGAGTCGTTAATACAGCACCCGGCGTCAATGACGCATTCTCCATATACACAAGAAGAAAGGCTGGCCGCTGGTATCAGTGACGGTCTAATAAGAATATCAGTAGGGTTAGAGAATCCTGACGACCTCATTGCCGATCTGCAACAAGCGTTTGACCGTATTGTTGCAATGAGATCGGACTCTGTGAGTACGGTAGGAAATTGGAGATAACAATGGCAAAACAATCGAGCTACAGTTCAAAGCAGTCGGACTCAAATGGCTTTATTCATTGGACAGATGAAGAAAATCAAGTTTGGAGCGAATTGATTGAACGCCAATTAAAAGTAATAAAAGGCAAGGCCTGCGACGAGTATTTTGAAGGATTAGAAAAGCTACAACTACCGATGGACCGCGTACCTCAGTTGAGTGAGGTGAGTGAGGTATTGCTTGAGACAACAGGTTGGCAGTGTGCGGAAGTACCTGCGTTAATCAATTTTGAATCGTTTTTTAAATTATTAGCAGACAAGAAATTCCCAACGGCAACCTTTATTCGCCGTCGTGAACATTTTGACTATTTGCAAGAGCCTGATATTTTCCACGAAATATTTGGTCATTGTGCAATGCTAACCAACCCAGCATTTGCTGAATTTACGCATATGTATGGCAAGTTAGGTTTAGCAGCGTCAAAAGAAGAACGCGTTTACTTAGCACGTCTATATTGGTTTACCGTTGAGTTTGGCTTAATGAAGCAAAATGACGAACTGCGTATATACGGCGGTGGTATTTTGTCTTCACCAAGTGAAACTGAATACGCGTTTAGTTCTGATGTACCTGAACGTCAGGATATGAATGTAATTGATGCATTTAGAACCCCTTATCGCATTGACATCATGCAACCAAAATACTTTGTTATAGAGAGTATTGATCAGCTGTTTGAAATCTCACAGCTAGACTTAATGTCGATGGTTCGAGAAGCAATGGAACTGGGTTTATTCCCACCTTTGTTCCCACCTAAAAATGCCGCATAAACAAAAAAGCTGATAAAGAACGTATCGTTTAAAGCTAAAAACGGCAATTGAAGGCACCTTTGGGTGCCTTCGTCGTTTGTGCTGTAAATATTTGTTGCCAAGCCAGTGTTTTTGTATTTACAATCGCAACCTTTCAAGAACACTTTCAGTTTTCGACATCGGAGCAATAATGCGGTTACAAATTGCCTGCCAAGACCGAATGGGCTTAGCGAAGGAAGTACTTAATATCTTGGTCGATCACGATATTGATTTACGTGGTATCGAGTTTGACAAAAACACCAAGTGTCTTTATGTCGCTTTCCCTCAAATTGAGTTTGAAGCGTTTCAGCAAGTGATGGCGGCCATTCGCCGGGTTGATGGGATTACAGATGTTAAAACCACCAACTTCTTGCCTTATGAACGCGAGCATAACGAGTTAGTCACGTTGCTTCGTATTCTTCCTGACGGTGTGATTTCAATTGATAGCAAAAGCCATATTGTGACTGCAAACCAAGCTTCGTTAGTTGACTTGGGGGTGAGTGAAGGTGACATTATCGGCCAGCCAATCCAAAGCGTGCTCAAAGGTTTTAATTTCGTTAAGTGGTTGGATAGCAAAGATGTGTCGGGTCAAACCCTCAAACTCACCGCTAATAACGAAGAGTTTGTGACTGATATATTACCAATTAATGTGACGGACGAAGAAGGCAATGTCCAGCTTGCTGGTGCTGTGGTCAATTTAAAGTCTCACAGTCGCTTAGGCCAACAAATTAACGCTTTTAGAGATGACAATAGTGAATCGTTCAACGACATATTAGCAAACAGCACAAGTATG
This sequence comes from Psychrosphaera sp., assembly GCF_982872775.1. Lineage (NCBI taxonomy): Bacteria > Pseudomonadati > Pseudomonadota > Gammaproteobacteria > Alteromonadales > Pseudoalteromonadaceae > Psychrosphaera > Psychrosphaera sp. The sequence continues at coordinate 39,557 of NZ_CEYNSH010000019.1, forward strand.
CGTCGTGTCATTCGCGAAGCTAAAAAAATGTCACAACTCGACGCGCCGGTTTTATTGCAAGGCGAAACAGGGACAGGTAAAGAACTTATAGCGCGCGCTTGTCACGACGCAAGTGAACGCAGTGAGCAACCATTTATTGCGCTTAGTTGCGCGTCTTTGCCAGATAATGTCGCTGAATCTGAACTATTTGGTTTTAGCGGAGATGCATTCGATACGCAAGATACCAGTGGTAAGCGTGGTATTTTTGAGCAAGCTGATGGTGGAACCGTCTTTTTAGATGAAATCAGTGAAATGTCTGCAGAAATGCAAACCAAGTTATTACGCTTTTTACAAGACGGAACCTTTAGACGCGTTGCTGAAGAGCAAGAAGTAAAAGTTAACGTTCGTGTAATATGCTCTACTCAAAAAGACTTGGCGACGATGGTTCAAGAAGGCGAATTTAGAGAAGACTTATATTATCGATTAAACGTATTAAGTATTACGATTCCACCGCTTCGTGAGCGTCGCATGGATATCATTCCTCTGGCTAATCACTTTATGCAAAAGTTTGCGACTGAGTTGGGTAAACGCGCACCAACATTATCAAAGACTTGCAGTGAGTACATGCAAAGCTACCCGTGGCCTGGTAATACTCGTCAGTTAGAAAATTGCTTGTATCGTGCAATTAGCATAAGCGATCAAGAGATATTGGAAGTACAAGACCTAGAGTTACCTTATTATTCTCAAGAGTTTGGTTATTTAGACGAAGAGTTTGAAGGTAGCCTAGACCAAGCCGTAAAACGCTTTGAAGCGAGTTTATTACGTAAACTTTACCCTGCGTACCCAAGCTCAAGGCAGCTAGCTAAGAAACTAGGTTTGAGTCACACCGCCATAGCTAACAAACTTCGCGACTATGGCATCAACAAAAAAAGCACAAAGGTTTAATATGAAATTATATGGATACTGGCGCTCATCGGCTGCGTACCGAGTTCGCATCGCATTAAACTTAAAACAACTAGAATGTGAACATGAGAGTGTGCATTTAGTGAAAGAGGGTGGTCAACAACATCACCCTGATTATGTAGCGCTTAATCCAATGGAGCTGGTGCCAACACTCGTTGATGGCGAGGTGACGTTAAATCAGTCCTTGGCCATCTTGGATTATTTAGATGCGAAGTATCCGCAAGTGCCTCTTTTACCGGCAGAACTAAACGACAATGTACAGGCTAAAGCCATTGCTTATGATATCGCCTGTGACATTCACCCACTCAATAACTTAAGAGTTTTACAGTATTTAACAGGTGAACTAGGTCAAACGGAAGAAACAAAAGTGGCGTGGTACCATCATTGGATTGATGTTGGTTTTTCTGCTTTGGACAAAAAGCTGGAAAAAACAGCAGGACAATTTTGTTACAAAGATCAGGTTTCATGGGCCGACATATGCTTGATTCCGCAAGTTTACAACGCCAAACGTTTTAACATGGATATCTCAAAGTATCCTACAATTAAACGAATTGCTGACAATTGCGGGCAATTAGACGCGTTTGTTCAAGCAGAGCCTGAAAACCAAGCTGACGCCGTTGTTTAAGGCGTAGGCAAGTAATTTGTAAGCGATATCCTAAAAGCGGTTTTTGGTATTGCCAAAAGTCGTCAATGTGATAATTTAATTCCAATTTTTACACTCTTAGGAGCTACATCTTGATCAATGTCTTGTTAGTTGATGACCATGAATTAGTACGTACAGGGATACGACGTATAATTGATGAGGTCCGAGGCATGAAAGTGGTCGGTGAAGTCGCATCAGGAGAAGAAGCATTTCAATTTTGTCGAAATGAAGAACCTGATGTTGTACTGATGGACATGAATATGCCAGGGATTGGTGGATTAGAGGCCACTAAAAAGATTGTTCGCTATTGTCCCGATGTCAAAATCATCATTTTGACCGTGCACACTGAGGACCCTTTCCCAAGTAAAGTGATGCAAATGGGCGCACAAGGCTTTGTGACCAAACAGACTGGACCTGATGACTTGATTCAGGCCATTCGCTCTGTGAATGTTGGGCAAAGATACTTAGCTCCTGATATTGCACAGCAAATTGCATTAAGTAAGTTTTCCGGCAGCGAATCCGAACAGCCATTTGACACATTAAGTGAACGTGAATTACAAATCATGCTAATGATCACAAAGGGCCAAAAAGTCCAGGATATTGCTGATCAACTAAGCTTAAGTTCAAAAACGGTAAACAGCTATCGTTATCGAATGTTTGAAAAGTTAAGCATTAATAACGATGTCGAACTCACTCACCTTGCTATCCGACACGGAATGTTAGATATGGAAACATTAAAATAACTATCCATGTCAGAAGCACAATTTGACTCACGTCTTTTTTTAAAGCACGTAACAACACAACCTGGTGTGTATCGCATGTTAGATGCGTCACATCAGGTTATTTATGTTGGTAAAGCTAAAAACCTCAAAAACCGACTGTCCAGTTACTTTCAAAAAAATTTATCCAGTGTTAAAACAAAAGCGCTGGTGGCACAAATAGCAAATATCGAAGTAACCGTCACAGAAACAGAAACTGAAGCTTTAATTCTCGAAAATAACCTCATTAAAGAGTACTTGCCCAAGTACAATATTTTGTTAAGAGATGATAAGTCCTATCCGTATATTCTTATCACTGACCATAAACACCCAAGACTCACCATGCACCGAGGTAAAAAACGCTTTAAGGGCGAATATTTTGGGCCATTTCCTTCAGCAGGTGCCGTAGGTCAGAGTTTGAGGATCATGCAAAAGGTTTTTCCAGTCAGGCAGTGTGAAGATGGATTTTACAAAGTTCGGAGTCGTCCGTGTTTGCAACATCAACTCAAACGATGTTCGGCACCTTGTGTGGACGGTTATGTAACTGATGAGCAATATCAAGAACAAGTAGAACTAGTAAAAACGTTTTTGGCCGGCAAAAGTCAAGATGTCATTGATACCCTGATTAACAAAATGGAAAAAGCCAGTGAGCAGCTGCATTTTGAAGATGCGGCTTTTTATCGGGATCAAATTAGCGCCTTACGAAAAGTCACCGAGCAGAGCAATGTTTCGGGCACAATTGACGAGATTGATGTGTTGGCCTTTTCACAAGACAAAGGTCTTTGTACCGTCCATGTTTTGTATATTCGTGACCAGAAAGTGCTTGGCAGTAAAAACTACTCACCGACAGTGCCACCGGATTCAGATCCGAGTGAAGTGATTACTTCTTTTATTAGCCAGTTCTATTTAAATGGGGTCGGCGGACAAAACATCCCAAAAACAATTATCGTACCGACACTAACAGAAGACGTTGATGAATTAGCAGAGGCAATAAGCCAAATTAGAAATCGTAAAGTTGAGTTGATTAAGCCTCAGCGCGGCGAAAAATATAAATACTATCAACTTGCTCAAAAAAATGCAGACATTGATCTTGCGACTAAACTGGCAGATGGCAGAGCAATTAGTTCTAAGTACAAAGAATTGTGTGACGTGCTTAAGATCCCAAATATTCAACGAATGGAATGTTTTGATATCAGTCACACCTTCGGTGAATACCCAATTGCCTCTTGTGTTGTATTTGGTCCAGAAGGCCCACAAAAATCTGACTATCGTCGTTACAATGTTAAAGGTGTAAAAGGCGGCGATGATTATGGAGCGATGGAGTTTGCGTTAAACAAACGGTATAAAAACGTGAATTCAGCCGAAAATGTTCCAGACATCTTATTTATTGATGGTGGTAAAGGACAGCTAAATAAAGCAGAGGCGTTTTTCTCTGACTGGCCGTTAGATAAAGCGCCAATAATTGTCGGTATTGCGAAAGGGGAAGGGCGTAAACCTGGCCTTGAGACACTCTATTTAAACGCAGGTGCAGTAGAAATCGACTTACCCGCGACATCGATGGCGTTACATCTTATTCAACACATTCGTGACGAGTCTCACAGATTTGCCATCACAGGTCATAGAAACAAGCGAAATAAGGCCAAAACTCAATCGGTCTTGCAAGACATCCCTGGTGTAGGCGGAAAACGACGTCAAGCGTTGTTAAAGAACTTTGGTGGATTACAGGGCGTAATGGCAGCAAAAGTAGAAGATTTGGCTAAAGTGACGGGAATAAGCAAACAAATGGCCCAAGAAATACATGCCTTCTTGCATGACAAGGATTAAATAGGCATCATCTACCCTAGACTCTCAAAAATAACAATGTAGTACGCTTCTATGTGGAATATTCCAAATATTTTAACTTCTTTTCGAATCTTTTTAATTCCCGTCATGGTGATGTTTTATTATTTACCTGGCGAACAATACGAGTGGAAGTATTTTGCCACTGGATTTATATTTTGGTTTGCCGCAATAACCGATGCACTTGATGGTTATTTAGCGAGAAAACTCGATCAAAGCACACCATTTGGCGCGTTTTTTGACCCAGTAGCCGACAAAGTCATGGTGGCGGTTGCCTTCATCATCGTTGTTGATGATTATACAAATGTTTGGGTAACGGTTCCGGCTGTTATCATTGTCGGCCGCGAATTAGCGATTTCTGCTCTGCGCGAGTGGATGGCAGAGATGGGTAACCGAGCCGATGTGGCCGTTTCTATGGTTGGAAAATTCAAAACCGCGGCGCAAATGTTAGCGCTAATTGGTTTGTTATGGCACCCAAATGAGTATTGGGTATTTGAAGGTTGGTTATTAGGACCGCTATTGGATGTTGCTACTTATGTATTTTTATATATAGCAACGGCACTAACTCTTTGGTCATTAATTATTTATTTTAAAGCAGCATGGCCATTTATTTCGGGTAAAAAAGTTTGATTTTTGAGCTTGTCAGCTAAAAAACAATCAAACGATACGAAAATGTCATTTTTATTTAAAATAGCAGTTGACTAAGACGATCGAGAATGTAGAATGCGTCTCCGTTGTCAGCGATGACAGCGAGAAGTCAAAAAGACGATTTGTTTGAGATTGCGCGAGTATAGCTCAGCTG